>CAMUZL010000078.1 GCA_947165185.1 uncultured Selenomonadales bacterium | reverse complement strand
CGTCGTCGACGACAAGACCGATTGCCAAAACCATTGCGAACAATGTCAGCGTGTTAATCGAAAAGCCTAAGACGATAAACGCCGCGAACGTCCCGATAAGCGACACGGGCACTGCAAGCAACGGAATTATCGTCGCCCGCCAACTTTGCAGGAAGAGGAAAATAACAAACACGACGAGTAAAAGCGCTTCAACGAACGTGTGAGCAACTTCTTCGATTGAGGCGCGAATAAAATCCGTGCTGTCGAAAATTTCATCAATGTAAAGTCCGGGCGGCAAGTTCGGGCGTTGACGTTCGATAATTGCCTGCACGCCTTTAACCGTCGTCATTGCGTTCGCGTCCGAAGTCAGCTGAATACCGAAACCGACGGAAGGATAGCCGTTAAATTTCGCGATAATGTTATTTGCCTTTTGCCCCGATTCGATTCGCGCAACGTCTTTCATGTAAACAAAAGTGCCGTCACTGTTCGCTTTCAAGATAATGTTGCCGAATTCTTCAATGTCGGACAGACGCCCTTGAACTTTGCCGGTGTACTGTTTTTCTTGCCCTTGAGCAAGCGGCATTGAACCGATTGTGCCGGCGGCCGCCTGCAAATTTTGTTCGTTAATCGCGGCGGAAACTTCCGCAACCGTCAAATCCAGTTCGGCAAGTTTGTCGGGATTCAACCAAATACGCATCGAATAATCGGAGCCGAAAATTTGAACGTCACCGACACCGTCGACGCGCTTAATTTCGTCCATCAAATAAATGTCCGCGTAGTTTTTCATAAAGGCGCGGTCGTAACTGCCGTCGGGCGAATACATTGCCAAAAACAGAGCCATTTCGTTTGACGCCTTGCGGGTGGTGACGCCCTGCCGCTGAACGTCCGTGGGCAAGCTCGCGTTGGCAATGGCGACGTTGTTTTGAACTTTAACCGAGTCCATGTCGCCATCAGTTCCGACATTGAAGACGACGCTCAAGCTGTAACGCCCCGTGTCGTCGCTGTTGGAGCTCATGTAGTCCATGCCGTCCGTGCCGTTTACCTGTTGCTCAATGACCTGCGCGATAGTTTCGTTGACGACGGCGGCATTCGCGCCCGTGTAAGTTGTGCTGACGGAAATTGTCGGCGGAGAAATTTGCGGATACTGCGCGATTGGCAGTTGCATTGCCGCAAGAATACCGACAAGCGTAATTATCAGCGCGATAACTATTGCGAAAATCGGTCGATGAATAAAAAATTTTGCCATCAGCAACAACTCCTTTGCAGGGATTAGGGACTAGGGACTGGGGACTAGTTCACTGTTCCCTTTTAACTCACTAGTCCCTAGTCCCTGCTCCCTAGTCCCTAAAATAAATTTTTTCGTCGGTCGAATTTTCCAAGCGCGACAACATCACAGCCGACGCCACGTCGCCCGTCACGTTAAAGCAAGTGACCATTCTGTCGCAAATGGTTGCGATACAAAACAACAACCCCGCAATATCATTTGGCACGCCGAAAGTTGAAGTGACTGTCAAAATGCCAATGACGGAAGCATTCGGCACGGCGGGGCCGGCTACCGACAGCGACAAAGTCATCGTCAAAATTATCACAATCGCGTTGAGGTCGATTTCGACGCCGTACATTTTCAGAAACATAATCACCGCAATCGGCATGTAAAAGCAACCGCCGTTCATATTTATCGTTGTGCCGATCGGAATTGAAAACGACGAAATTTTTTCCGAGACGCCCAATTTTTTTGTGCAAAAATTCATCGTAAACGGCATTGTCACCGCGCTTGAGCTTGTGGCAAAAGGTATCGGCCACAATGACGGAATTTTTTTCAGGAACGGCAACGGCGAAATTTTCCCGACAAGCAAAATCATAATCGCATACACGACCATCATTATGCAACAACAGATTAACAGCCCGACAACCAGCTTGCCCATCATTAAAAGCGAATCGAAGTTTGTCCCGCTCGCCAATTCCATCATCGCGAAAAAGGCAACCGGCGGCACGAAAAAAATTATCATGCCGACCAACTTCATGAAAAAATCATTGCCGTTTGTAACCAGCTCTTGAATCAATCGAACTTTGTTGCCCAGCGCGTTCAAGGCAAGCCCGAAGAACACGGCGATAAAAATTACCTGCAAAAGATTTCCGTCGGCAATGGGACTGACCAAGTTGCTCGGAATTATGTCGACGATAAATTTCGTCATTGAAAATTGGTAAGCGTCGGAGTTTTGCGCGGCGGAAATTGTCCCGACTTGCGGCACGTCACCGCCGAAAAAAATTTTCGCGTCAATCAGTCCGATAAGTGCGGCAATCACGCTTGTTGAGGCGTAAAGCCCGATCAGTTTTGAGCCGACTCGCCCGACGCCCGCGCCCGCACCCATGCCGGTTACGCCGCCGAGCACGCTGAAGAAAATTACCGGCGCGATAACCAAACCGAGCGCGTTGAGAAACATTTTGGTGAGCGGAGTAATTACGTCGTCGCTGAAAAATTTGACGGTTTCGGGCGAAAGAATTTCTCTCATGAAAAAGCCGCAGATTAATCCGCCGACCATGCCCGCCAAAGTCAATTTCAGTTGCAGATTCGTTTCGCCTTGAACGCCGATTGTGACGACATTTTGATTCTGTTTGTGGAACCAGCTCAACTTTTGCCGATTCGCTTTGAGAATCAGCGTGCGATAATATTCCTCGTCGTCCTCGTCCAAGTCAAAAACTTCGACCAGCGGATTGTAAGGCGCACCTTCGGCCGACATTTGAATTTGCACGCCGCCGAAAAATTTTTTGACGACTCGAACTTTGACTTGCTCGACCTTGCCGAGATTCACCATGCGCCAAAAAATTTCTTCGACCAAAAGTTCAGCTCGCAAAATATCTTTTCGGTCAATCTTCAGCTGCTCAAGTTGCGGCTCAAGGTTTGCCTGCATGTCGGAAAAATTTTCCGCGTCCAAATTAAAAGCTTGCATTCAAACAACCTCTTACTTCCCGCGCAGATTGTCGGGAGCGTTCGGGTTTGTCGACGGTGCAGTCAAGCCCGCGTCCGCGTTGTAAGTGCTGGTTACGTTCGCAAGCGTGAATCCCATTTCGCCGGGCGTGACTGTTTTAACGTCCAAGTCAATTCCTTCGCGCAAATTCGTCAAGCCTTCGACGATAACCGTGTCGCTCGTATTTACGCCGCTTGTGACGACGAAATAACTGCCGACCTGGTCACCGAGCTCAACGGTGCGCGCTTCGGATTTATTTTCGTTGCCGACAACCATAACGAAAGATTTTCCCAAAAGTTGCTGAACGGAACGTTGCGGAACCAAAATTGCTTTCGGAATAACTTCGCCCGTGAGTTTGACGCGTGCGAACATACCGGGCATCAAAAGTCCGCTGGGATTCGGGAAAATTGCTTTCATGATTAATGAACCGGTTGAGTTGCCAAGTTCGCGGTCAACCTCGACGATTCGTCCCTCGAAAGGATATTCGTTGCCGTCGGAAAGAGTTATCGTCACGTCAATCGGATTGTGTTCGGATTTCATTCCCTGAACCGTCATGAAGTGCAAATAATCCGATTCGCTGATTGAAAACTGCGCGAAAATCGGATCGGGCGTGCCGAGTGTCACAAGCGTCGTCTCTCCCGCCGAAACGAACGTACCGATAGCCACGTCGTCAACGCCGAGTTTTCCCGACATTGGCGCGTAAATTTCCGTGTCGGCAAGATTTTCGCGTGCAGTTTTTAAAGCGGCTTCGCAGGCATAAATTGCCGCCTCGTTCGCCGCGCAGGCTGCTTCGTTCGCCCGAACTGTCGCCGCTTGATTCGTCACGACCTGTTCGGCGATTGCCGCTTCCTCAAGCAGTGCCTCATCACGCCGCAAATCAAGCAAAGAGTTGTTGTAAGTCGCAACCGACTGTTCAAGAACTGCTTTGGCTTGTGCAAGTTCCGCCTGCGCTTTAAGCACGGCCGATTCGTATTGTCGCGAATCAATTCGATATAAAAGCTGTCCCGCCTCGACGAACTGACCGCCGACGACCAATTTTTCAACGACATTGCCTGAAACTTTCGACTGGATTTTGACTTCTTCCGTGCCGACCAAAGTTCCCGCGTATTCGCTGGCAAGCGGCGTATCGCGTTGTATGACTTTCATCGCTTTGACTTGAGCTTTCGGAGCTTGAGCTTGTTTTTGTTCGTCTTGCCCGCAACCGCCGAAAAATATCGAAGACGCGGCAAAAAATGCAACCACTGCCGTCGTTTTGGCTCTCGATAAAATCACGTCAACCCCTCCCGTTTTGCTATGAATTACTAAGGAATTTTAAAGTCTAGCCCGTGAAATGTCAATTTGAACTTGCGCCAACTATGCGTTATAATGCGCATGGGAGTTGAAACTTTTGGAAAAATTTTTTGAACTGCGCGGGAAAAATCTTCGCGTCGGCAGAAAAACTTTGGTGATGGGAATTGTCAACGTCACGCCCGATTCTTTTTCGGACGGCGGAAAATTTTTTTCGCCCGAAAACGCACTTGCTCACGCGAAAAAACTTGTCGCGGACGGCGCGGACATTTTGGATATCGGTGCAGAATCAACGCGCCCCGAAGCCGTGCCGATTTCCGTTGACGAAGAACTTTCACGCCTGGAAAAAATTTTGCCCGCGCTGAAAAATTTCGACGTGCCGATTTCCGTCGACACTTACAAGCCCGAAGTCGCCGCCGAAGCTTTGGCGATGGGCGCGGACATTTTAAACGACGTGCACGGGCTGGAAGATTCGCGCATGATTGACGTTGCGAAAAAATTCGACGCGCCGGTTGTCGCCATGCATTCCGAAAAATGTTGCGACGTTGACGTTGTCGAAGACGTTAAAAAATTTTTCGGCAGGACGCTTGTAAATTGTGCGGCGCGAAATTTCGACACGACGAAAATTATTTTTGACCCCGGTATCGGTTTCGGCAAGACGCAGGAAGAAAATTTACAGATTCTTCGTCGACTCGACGAACTGAAATTTTCGGACGGGCAAAAGCTTTCGTTGCTTATCGGCGTCAGTCGAAAAAGTTTTATCGGTTGGGCGACGGGACTTGAACTTGACGAACGCGACGCGGCGACGGGCGCGCTGTGTGTTTGGGCGGCAACGAAAGGCGTTGACATCGTGCGAGTTCACAACGTCGAAATGATTTCCCGAATGTGTTTGACGATTGACAAACTGCGCGGAGATTTTTGACGCGTTGCAAAGTTGCGGATGTAAAATTTTTCGTGGCAACGTTTGAACGCGGCGATAACTTTTGATTTGTGATGACGTTGCGGCGCGTCAACTGTTCCCCCGCTTTTAAAGCGGGCTGCGCGGAGATTTTTGACGCGTTGCGGATTTGCGGCAGTAACAATTTTTTTAACGATTGACAAACTGTTGAAGGAGGAAAATTTTTCATGACGGACAAAATCATTTTGAACGGCATTGAAGTTATGGGACGGCACGGTTGCACGGCGGAAGAACGCGAAAACGAGCAACTTTTTACCGTCGACGCCGAATTGTATCTTGACTTGTCGCGGGCGGGCAAAAGCGACGACCTCAACGACACGATTGATTATCCGCAAGTTATCACCGACATAAAAAAAATCGTCGGCGGCAAATCGCGTGTGCTGATTGAGGCCGTCGCGCAGGAAATTGCCGAAACTCTTCTGCGGAAATATTTTCGGCTCAACGGACTTAAAATCGTCCTGACGAAAGTAAATCCGCCGATACCCGACAGCTTTGCGGGCGCGGCAGTTCAAATCGTGCGCAGTCGCCTTGATACTTAAATGATTTATTACGTCGGACTCGGTTCAAACCTCGGCGAACGGCAACGTGACGTTGCATCCGGTTGACGCTTCGCGTCATTGTCGCAACTCAAACGTTATCGCCGCACACGAACTAACGGAGCAAATTAAATGATTTATTACGTCGGACTCGGTTCAAACCTCGGCGAGCGGGAAAAAATTCTTCGTCGGGCAATCGAACGCGTAAAAAAAATTTCCGCCGTGAAACTTTTGCGCGTGTCGTCGTTTTACGAAACGGAGCCTTGGGGCGTCACGAATCAGCCAAACTTTTTGAACGCCGCAATAAAAATTTCGACGGAACTTGAGCCGCTCAATCTGCTTGACGAACTGCAACGAATCGAACTTGAGCTGGGCAGAATTCGCCGCGAACGTTGGGGAGTGCGCACGATTGACTTGGACATTTTGCTTGCCGAGCGCGAAATTTTTTCGGAGCGATTGACGGTGCCGCACAAATTTTTGTTCGAGCGGGATTTTGCGTTGATACCGCTGAAAGAAATTTTCCCGTCGTTTGAATGCAAACTTCACGGCGACGAAATTTTTCGCGTCAAAAGTTCCCCCGTCGATTTCGGCTTAAAACTTGTCGCGTGCGTCGATAAAAATTTCGGTTTGGGCTTGAACGGGCAACTGCTCTTCAGAATCCCCGAAGACTTGAAAAATTTTCGTGCGTTGACGTTGGGGCACACAATTATTTTCGGGCGAAAAACTTTGGCGACGTTCCCGAATCAACGGCCGCTTGACGGGCGCAGAAATATTTTGCTCAGCCGAACCCCTCTAAAAGTTTCGGGCGCGGAAGTCGTCAACAGCGTCGAAGAACTTTTCGACGTGCTTGATGTTGCGGAAAAAAATTTTGTTATCGGCGGCTCTGAAATTTTTCGTGAACTTATTCCTTACGCGACGGAAATTTTTTTGACGGTCGTCGACAACGAAACTCAAGCGGACGTTTTCTTTCCGAGCGTCGACGAATTTATTTTGCGTGACGTGAAAACTTTCGACGGCTTTGAATTCAGGAGATATGCGCGATGAGAAAAATTTTTCACAACGATTGGGCACAGCTTTTGGATGACGAATTGCAAGAGCCGTATTATCAAGCGTTGCGGCAATTTTTAATCGGCGAGTACCGCACGCAAAAAATTTTCCCGAACATGTACGACATCTTTAACGCGTTGCACTTCACGAGTTACGCGGCGACGAAGGTTGTCATTTTGGGGCAAGACCCGTATCACGAGCCGGGGCAGGCGCACGGGCTGAGTTTTTCCGTCTTGCCGAACGTGCCGCCGCCGCCGTCGCTGTTGAATATTTTTAAGGAACTGCGCGACGATTTGGGTTGTTTCATGCCGAACAACGGTTGCCTCAAGCCGTGGGCAGATCAAGGCGTCCTGTTTTTGAATACCGTCTTAACCGTGCGGGCACACGCGGCGAATTCACATCGCGGACACGGCTGGGAAATTTTCACCGACAAAATTATTCGCCTGCTCAACGAACACGAACGCCCGATTGCATTTATTTTGTGGGGACGACCTGCGCGGAGCAAAAAATCAATGATAACGAATTCGCGGCACTTCGTCGTTGAATCGGCGCATCCGAGTCCGCTGTCGGCAAGCGGCGGATTTTTCGGCAGTCGACCTTTTTCCCGCGTCAACAAATTTTTGGAGTCAGTCGGCGAACAACCGATTGACTGGCAAATTCCAAACTTGTGAAAGGAGCACTCCATGTCGAAGAAACAAATTTCATGGCTTTTGATCGTGATAATGCTTTTGGCAAATGCCTATCTGATATTCCGAATCAGCAACAATTCAACGACGATTTCAAGTTACGACGCGGGAATTTCGCAACGTTCGCGAGTCGGGCAGCTGGAAAGTTTTTGGACGAAATACACCGGCGGATCGAAAAAATTTGAAGTGACTTATGAAGACCGCTTGAAAGCCGATTCCGACAGGGATATTTCCGCGATTGGTTTGATTGTGCTCGACGCGATTTTAATCGGCGCGCTGTACAAGCTCAACAAAAAACCCGCCGTTGCCCCGCCGCCGCCGCTCACCATTGAAGAACGTCGCGAACTGCGTTTTGAACGCAAGCGGCGCAAATCAACGAGATAATCTGCAAAAAAAGCGACCCGTTCATTTGAACGAGCCGCGATTTTTTTTGCAACGAATTTTATAACTGTCCTTCAAGCTCAAGGTTAATCAGATTGTTCATCTCAACGGCGTACTCAAGCGGTAATTCTTTGGCAATCGGTTCGACGAATCCGCGCACAATCATCGCCCGCGCTTCGTCTTCGGAAATTCCGCGCGTCATCAAATAAAAAACCGCGTCCTCGGAAATTCTGCCGATTTTCGCTTCGTGCCCGATGTCCGCTTCGTCACCCTCAATGTCCATGACGGGCAAGGTATCCGACCGCGATTCGTCGTCAAGCATGAGCGATTCGCAGTTCACGGAACATTTCGCGAAGGGCGCATTTTTCGTAACTTTGACCGCCGAGCGATAAGTTGCCGCGCCGCCCGATTTTGAAATTGTCCGCGTGTTGATGTTCGCTGAAGTTTTCGGAGCCGCGTGAACGACAATCGCGCCCGTGTCAAGATTTTGTCCGCGTCCCGCAAAAGTTACGCCCGTGAATTCCGCCCGCGCACCTTCGCCGTGCAAAACGCTGCAGGGATAAAGCATCGACACATGAGAGCCGAAAGAGCCGCTCACCCACTCGATAAGCCCGTCGCGTTCGACAAGCGCACGTTTGGTATTTAAATTCATCATGTTGCGCGACCAATTTTCAATCGTGGAATATCTCAAGCGGGCACCTTCCTTGACAAACAACTCGACGCAACCCGCGTGCAAATTCGTGACGTTGTATCGGGGAGCCGAGCAACCTTCAATGAAATGCAACTTCGCGCCCGGTTCGACGATAATCAATGTGTGTTCAAATTGTCCCGCGCCCGCCGCATTCAAACGAAAATAAGACTGCAACGGAATTTTCACGTCGACGCCCGCCGGAACGTAGACGAAACTGCCGCCCGACCAAACTGCTCCGTGCAAGGCGGCGAACTTGTGATCTTTCGGCGGGACGAGCGTCATAAAATATTCGCGGACAATGTCTTCGTGTTCGACGAGCGCGGTTTCCATGTCCGTGTAGACGACGCCCAAATCAGTTAAACGTTTTTGTATGCTGTGGTAGACAACTTCCGAATCGTATTGCGCGCCGACACCCGCAAGCGATTTTTTTTCTGCGTCGGGAATGCCGAGCCTGTCGAAAGTGTTTTTGATTTCGTCGGGGACTTGCGACCAGTCGTCGACCTGTTTGGCGTTCGGCTTAACGTAGGTAACAATTTCGTCCATGTTCAATTCGGAAATGTCAGGCCCCCACGTCGGCAGTGAAATTTTTCGGTAAGTTTCCAGCGACTTCAAACGAAATTCAAGCATCCACGGCGGATCATTTTTCCGCGCAGAAAT
>CAMUZL010000077.1 GCA_947165185.1 uncultured Selenomonadales bacterium | reverse complement strand
TCATGGCACCGGAATTTTTCTTGCCCGTGCGAAAATTCGGCGTGGCGTTTCACGTGACGATTTCGGCGAAGTTGTCGCTTGAGCGGCTGAAAAATTTCCTGCGCGTCGACGAAAAAGCTTCGGGCACCGTCGAAAAAATTTTAATGCCGCCTGAAATTTCGGTAGACAACTTGAGCTTCACTTATCCGAAAAAATTTTCACCGATATTGCAAGACGTGAGCTTAAAATTTCCCGCGAACAAAATCACGGCGTTAATTGGCGCGTCAGGCTCAGGAAAGTCGACTCTGCTAAAAATTTTGGCGGGAATTTTGCAACCGACGGCGGGCGAAATTTTTTGGAACGAGTTGCCGACTTCGCGCATGGAAAAATCTTCGCGGCTGTCGAAAATTTCTTACGCGCCGCAAGCCCCGCACCTGTTCGACGCAACTTTGCGGGAAAATTTTTTGATGTTCTACACGCTCGACGACGCGAACTTAAAAAAATTTTTGGACGCGCTGAATTTGTCGACGCTCGATTTAAATTCGCCGCAAAAACTCAGTCGCGGGCAACTGCAACGTTTGGGCTTGATTCGCGCCCTGCTCAAAGACACGCCGATAATTTTGCTCGACGAACCGACTGCGGGCTTGGACGCCTCCACGGAGCAAAAAGTTTTGTCGCTGATAAAAAAAATCGCCCAAAGACGGACGATTGTCATTGCCACGCACAGGGCAACCGTTATCGAATTTGCCGACGAAGTTATCAGCCTTTGATTCGGCGAATTTTACAAAATCCGATATAGCGGATTTCGTAAGTTGGAGTTTCAAACTCAGTTCAAACCTAAATTTTTCGTTCAAAATCGGTTTCAAACACGAAAAAACCCCTCAAGCACTCGCCTGAGAGGTTTTTTGTTGATTTTCGACTTAAATCAGCTCGAAATTTATCTGCCGCAACTTTGTATTCGCGCTCGACAGTTTTACACGCACTTTGTCGCCGATATGGAAACTTTTTCCCGTCGCTTGACCGATTAACGCAAATTTTTGTTCGACGAACGCATAAAAATCGTCATACAGGCTTGCAACGCGAACAAGTCCGTCAACTCCGTTATCCAGCTCGACAAAAAAGCCAAAATTCGTCACGCCGGCAATTACTCCGTCAAAAATTTGTCCGACGAAATTTTTCATGAATTCGACGGCTTTCAAGTCCAAAGTTTCGCGCTCAACGTCAATCGCACGCCGTTCGCGCTCGGAACTGTGTTTTGCCGCCTCGTCAAGTCGTTTTGCAAGCGTCGGAAGCTGTTCGGGCGTCTCCAAACTCGCTCGCAACATTCGATGAACGATTAAATCGGGGTATCGACGTATCGGCGACGTGAAATGCGTGTAAAATTCCGCCGCGATGCCGAAATGTCCCAAATTTTCCGCCGCGTAACGTGCCTGTTGCATTGTTCGCAGCGCGTAGCCCGTGATGACTTTTTCGGCGGGCATTCCTTTGACTTTCGACAAAATTTTTTGGAAATCTCGCGGTTCAAGCTCCCGATTCGCCGATTTTGTCACGTGCAAGCTGAAATGCGCCAAAAGTTGGTTGAGCGTTTGAACTTTTTCGGGCGAAGGCAATTCGTGCACGCGATACAGGCTCGGAATTTTTTTCTTGACGGTGTGTCGCGCCACGGTTTCATTCGCAAGCAACATGCATTCTTCGATTATCGATTCGGCGACGGTTTGAATTCGTTTCGTAATTTCAATCGGCGTGCCGTCCTCCGACAAAATAATTTTCATTTCGGGCAAGTCGAAATCGATTGAGCCGCGTTGTTCGCGAATTTTTTTCCGCAAGCCGTGAATTTTCTTCAGCGCGTTGAGATTTTCGGCGCAGTCGCTCAAAATTTTATCGCCGTCCAAAAATTTGTTGACTTGCGTGTAACTCAGCCGTTTAAAGACGCGAATCACCGTCGGAAAAATTTTATAACTCGTGACGTTGCCGAAAGCGTCCAAAATCATTTCGCAAGCCATCGCCAAACGGTTGACGCCCGCATTTAAGCTGCAAATGCCGTTCGACAGCTCCACGGGCAACATCGGAACGACTCTGTCGACGGGATAAATGCTCGTGCCGCGCTCAAACGCCTCGTTGTCCAAAAAAGTTTTCGGGCGCACGTAAAAACTCACGTCCGCAATGTAAACGCCCAAAAAAAATCCGCCGTCGTCAGTTTCAGCGGCGAAAACTCCGTCGTCCAAATCTTTGGCGTCCTCGCCGTCAATCGTGACGATTTTTAAATTTCGTCGGTCAATTCGTCGGGAAATTTCTTTTTCGCTCGGCTCAAGTTCGACACGCGACGCCTCGGACTGCACTTCGGGCGGGAAATTTTCTTCGACGCCGTGACTTCGCAAAATCGACCGCACTTCGACGCCGACACCGTTCACCTTGCCGATAATTTCGACGACTTTGCCGCGCAACGGCTCCCACGACGTAACTTTGACGACAACTTTCGTGTTCGGCAGATATTTTTGTCCAGGCAAAATAATTTCGCGGCTGATTCGTTTATCATCGGGTTCGACAGCAACTTTTTTGCCGAAATGCGTCAACTTGCCGACGATAATCGAATTTGCGTGCTCCAAAATCTCCGTAACGTGACCTTCAAGCCGTCCGCGAAAAATATTCGTGATTCGGACTTTAACTTTGTCGCCGTTGAACGCGCCGCGCAGATTTTCCGCCGCAACAAAAATATCCGTGCCGCCGTCTTCGGGCGCGACGAAACCGAATCCGCGTTGATTGACGCTCAACTTGCCGACAATATTTTTCGACTTCATGATAATGCCACGACCGCGAATTTTGCCGTCGCCTCCGCAGTGATTGTGCCGTCCGAAGTTTCGACCGTCGCCCGCATCGTGATGATATTTCGCCGCTGATTTTCTTCACGCGCAGAAATTTTCAATTCCTGTTCAATCGGCGTCGGAAATTTGTAACGCACTTCCAATTTTGCAGTCATTGCGCGTTCGTTGTACTTCGCGGAAATAAATTTGCACATCGTTTCGTCCAAAATCGTCGAAATAATTCCGCCGTGCGCCGCACCGTTGTAACCTTGGAATTCTTTCGGCAAAATTTTTCGTGTCGTGATAGTTTCGCCATCAAAATCGAAAATCAAATGCAAACCAATCGGATTTTTTTCGCCGCAAGCGAAACAGTAATCGTCACCCATTAAATTCACTCCTAAAAATTTTGTTCGTTGTCAATTTCTCAAAGGTCGACGAACGCCCAAAATGTATTCCGCAATGCTTGCGCCGACTCCGCGAATATCGTTGGCCTTGATTCGCAAATAATTTTCTTCCGCCGAATCGAGTGGGCGTGCCAATTCTTCAAAAACTTCAAACACCGCCGCAGGTGCCGAGCCGCAAATTTTTATTCGGGCTTCGATTGCCTCTTTGGTCGCGAGATCTTCAAACATTGCCCGATACGTTTCAAAAAACGTTTCCAAAATTTCTTCCGGCTCATTGGCTTTTGCCTTGTCAATCGCGAGTTGTTTTTCCATGTGCTCAACACATTTAACGATTGCCTCCGCGAATTTTTGTCGCTCAACGTCTTTGGTCGAAGGTTTATATTCGGCGAGCAATGATTTAAATTTTTCGTTGAAAGGATTCATCCAATCAAAATTTTCCATGCGATTAACTCCCCAAAAAATCTGCAACCAAATCGAAAACCAGTTCGCGCTGTTCGTTGAACGGCAAAAGATGCCCGCTGTTCGGAATCGTGACGAAAGTTTTTGACTTCGAGCCGATATTATCCATAATAAATCGTGCACTTCGCGGCTGTGCGGTGTGATCTTCTTCGCCGTGCATGACGAGTATCGGCGCGGTGACTGTCGGCAAAAAATTTTTCACGTCCGCGATTAAGTCAACGAGTTCATGAACGCTGACGAGCGGCGTCTTCTTTTCGGGATTGTTGACACCGGCGGGCACGTTGTCCAAAATTCTGCGCGGCTGAACGACGCAGGCATTCCCGCAAAATTCACGCGGCGGCAAATTTCGCAAACCCAAACCGTCATCAATGAAAATCGGCGCGGCAAGCGACACAATTTTTTCGACGGGACAAACAGTCGCCAACTTCAACGCGAGCAAGCCGCCCATCGAGTGCCCGACAACGAAAATTTTTTCGCACGCGCCGCGCAGAATATTAAAACCGTCGAGCACCGAGTTAAACCAATCGTCTTTAGTCGTGCGCATTAAATTTTCTTCGTCGACGCCGTGACCCGCCAATCTCATGCACAGCACGGAAAAACCTGCGCGATTTAAATTTTCGCCGAGCAGTCGCATTTCCGCCGGCAGACCCGTAAAGCCGTGAATCAGCAGGACGCCCGATTTATTTCCGTTCAGAAAAAAAGATTCTCCGCCATCAATCAAAATTCAATTCACCTCGCGAAATTTCGACATTTGCCGCCGTAATTTGAGGCCGACACGGATGTCGGCCTCGCCCGCAATTGAAACAGGATGTTTCACTTGCGGGCACACGCGCCAAACCGTAGCGAAAACATTACGGTTGCGAACGAGTAGCCGCCCGCCGCGCAGGCGCGGTTTCTTTTGGTTACTTTTCTTTGCCGCCAAAGAAAAGTAACATAAAACTCACATTGAAAGTTTCGCAATGACGAGCGTGATTGCCGCGAATAAAATTCCGAGCACAACGGTTATTCGCGCAAGCAACGCATCCATGCCGCGAACTTTGCCGGAAAAAGTTGTATCTGCGCCGCCGTCCATGCCGCCCATGCCGCCGGATTTCGCTTCCTGACCGAGCACCGCCAAAATCAACGCGATCGAAATTATTGCGTCCAAAATCATCAAAACCGTAAGCATTAATAAACCTCCGTCAAATCTTGAGACATGTAATAACTGAGTGCGCTCAATCCGATTGATAAATCTTCGTTGACGAGCGGAATTTCGGCAGGCACTGAAAGTTTCGTCGGCGCGAAATTCCAAATGCCTTTAATGCCCGCCGCAACGAGCAAATCCGCCACGCCTTGCGCTTCGTCCGCCGGCACGGTGATAACGCCGATGTCAACGTTGTATTTTCTGATGACTGATTTCATGTTCGCAACGTTGTTGACGGGAATATCGTTGACTTTCGTGCCGATAAGGTTCTTGTTGATGTCCAAAAGCGCGACGACCGAAAAGCCCAGCGACGCGAAGTTGACGTAATTGGCGAGCGCGCCGCCCAAATGTCCCACGCCGACAATCGCAAGCCGCCAATTATTTTGCAAGCCCAAAATATTCGCGAGTTTTTCTTTGAGTTCGCGCACGTCGTAGCCGATACCTTTTCTGCCGAATTGCCCGAAAGTCGCCAAATCCTTTCGAATCTGTTCGGGCGTGATGTCGAGGCGTCGTCCAAGTTCGTCGGAAGAAATAATCGGAATTTTTTCGTCTTCGACCAGCCGCAACGTTCTGAAGTAAAGCGGCAGTCGATCAATCGTTGCTTGTGAAATCATCTTTTTCAAATTGACACCCCCGAAATTAAGAGGTAAGGGGGAAGGGAGAAAGGATAAGGGGAAAAAAATCCCTTGTCCCTTGTCCCTTATCCCTTGTCCCTAATTGAATTTATCGCTGCCGACAACGCGCCGAGTTGCCACATTAAAATTGCGCTCGGTATGTTGAACAGCAAATTATCAGTTAAACCGTTTAACGCCATGGACAAAAACGCCAGCCCGATTCCAAACTTGAAGCCGTCCAAAAATTTTTGGTCGTCAAGTTTCGTCACGTCGTCCCAATCGACAAGCGAAGAACTTTCGGGCTCTTCGTCGTCGGAAGATTTATTAATCTGCACGCGCTTAACGGAAATTTTTTCGCCGCCGACGGAAATTTTTTCTATCGCAGAAATTTTTTCGTCACCGTCAACAAAAACTGTGTCGTCCTCCGCAGAATTGTCCGCAGATTTTTCGTCGTTGTCAACTTTGTTCGCGTCGGCGAATTTTTTGCGCGTGTGTTCACTGAAATTTAAATCTTCATGGTGAATGACTTCGCGATAACTTTTGCGCGGCTTTTTGACGATCGGCGGATTTTTACTCGGAAACAAATTCAGCACGCCTTCGGCGAAGGCGGCAAGTTTCGCGTTGATTAAATCTTTTATTTCAGCCAACGCCTGTAAAAATTTACTCGACTTGAAAGCGTCCAAAAAATTTCTTTCGGCAAATTCTTCGGCACCGTCACGAATTTTGGCGTAACGGGCATTTGCGCCGAGTGCCAGCGACATGAACATCGTCCCGAAAAAATACCAGAAAAACGCCAGCGCGCCGACAATGCCGACTTCCGCCGCGAAGTTCAGATAAATGTTGTGCGCGTGGTAAATCGTGACATTTTCGTCGGCAATGTAGTAATTGTATTGCGGGTAGACGTATTGATAAGCTCCCCAACCGATACCCGCGAACGGGTGATCGCTAATCATTGCCGTCGTCGAAACCCAAATACCCAAGCGCACGCCTTCGGAAGAATCGCCCATGTTGAACGCGGAAAAAATTCTCTCCATAAACGTCGCGTTTGTGTAAGCGATAATGCCCGTCACCACAGCAAATAAAATCAGCACGCGCCAATCTTGCAGGAAGGCGTAAATTGCGAAGACGACAAACATCGTCAAGAACGCGCCCCGCGAATAAGTCATCGTCAAGCAAATTGCCAGCAGAATTATCGCGCCGACCAAAATTATTTTCTGCGAATTGCGTTCGACCTTCGACAGCACGCCCAACGCCAAACAGATCATCACGTCGAGATAGCCCGCCAGCACGTTCGGATTTTCCAGCGTCGAAAAAATTCTTTTCTTCAGTTGCGGGAAGGCTTCCGGGTCTGTCCATTTCACGTCCGCCGCTTCCACGCCAAACAAAATTTGAAATAATCCGTACAGCACGACCAACACTGCGCCTGCGCCAAGTGCTTGAGCCATTTGCTTGACTTGTTCGGGCGTGCGAACCGTTTGCCCCACGACGAAATATGTCAGCGCGTAAATGCCGACCAACATGCAGTAATTATAAATCAGCGCGAACGAACGCACGGACGACAAAATCACGCTTGCCGCGCCGATTAGCAAAAATATTGTGACCGGCACATCGAACGGCAAACTGCGGATTTTGTATTTGGAATCGATTCGACTGCGCAGAAACCACGTCACCACGCCGATCATTATTGCCGCCGCCGCAAACGTCGGGCTGAGCGCGAGGAAAAATGCTTCCGCCAAAAGCGCGTACATTGTCCACTGCTCAAGATTTTTTATTCTGCGGCGTCTGACAAATACGCTGATTCTGTCCACTGCACGCCTCCAAAAATGCAATTAGGAATTTGAAATTAGGAATTAGGAATTAAATTCGCAACCGTAATCATTACACATTCCTAATTCCACATTCAAAATTGGTTTCGCGTGACGACCTCAGATTACGGTTGCGTTAAATTTCAACGCCGTCGAACGAATTGCGCCGATTAAGTACAGCGAGCCGGCAATTATTTTCACGTCGGCGGTTGTCGAAAAAAGTTTCTCCACAGCCGCGAAATTGTCTTTGACCGCAACACAGGAAATTTTTCTTTCGTTCAGAAACGCGCAAATCGTTTCGGCGTCAGCTTTGCGCTCCGAAGGCGGCTCCGTCACGATAACAAAATCGTCCGTGCGGAATAAAATTTTAATCATGTCCGAAAAATTTTTGTCGCCCAAAACGCCGAATACAAATGCCCGCCGCCCGTGCGGAAAAGTTTCGTCCAATGCTTTGCGAAGTGCCGCCGCGCCGTGCGGATTGTGCGCCCCGTCGATAACAAGCGAATCATGAATTTCAAACCGTCCCGCCCATGTGACGTGCTTTAATGCCGAAAAAATTTTTTCGTCGTCAATGTTGAGCAGCCGCGCAGCTTCAATCGCTATCGCCGCGTTGAATTTTTGATATTCGCCGCGCAGGTTGAGCTTTAAGCTTTGAGCTTTAAGCTTTAAGGTGTTGACTTCGTAAAGCGGCGAATTTTTTTCGGCAGCAACGGAGCGAATAATTTCCAAAGCCGCAGAATTCGCGCCCGTTACGCAGGGAACATTCGGCTTGATAATGCCCGCCTTGTTGCGAGCGATTGATTCGAGGTCGCCCAAAATATTTTCGTGGTCGCGGGCAACGTTGGTGATGACGGAAATTTCGGGCGTGATAATGTTCGTCGAATCCCACAGACCACCCAAACCGACTTCGATAACCGCAATATCGACTTTACAACGCTTGAAATAATCGAACGCCGCCGCCGTCAAAACTTCAAAATGCGTGCCGTCGACGTTGCAACTTTTCACGCGGAAAATTTCTTCGGCAAAATCACTTTCGGAAATATTTTCGCCGTCGACTTTGATTCGTTCGCAGTAACTTTCCAAATGCGGCGAAGTGAACAGCCCGACTTTCAAGCCCGTCGCTCGAAGAATTTCAGCCAACATTGCGCAAACGGAGCCTTTGCCGTTGGTGCCGGTGACGTGGATTGTGCGGTAAAAATTCTGCGGCTTGCCGAGCGCGTCAGTCATTGCGGTGATTCGTTCCAGTCCCGCCTTGACGCCGAAAGTGCAAAGGTAATCCAGATATTTCAACGCGTCGTCAAAGTTGCTCATAACGATTTAAGTTGCGCGATTCGTCCGTCGAGTGCCGTGAGTTTTTCTTCCGACGCGGCAAGTTTTTCGCGTTCGGCTTGCACGACGTTGGCGGGAGCTTTGCCGACAAATTTTTCGTTGGAAAGTTTCGCCGACGTTGACGAAATATATTTCTGCAACTTGTCGCGTTCTTTCGTCAGGCGGGCAATTTCTTTTTCCGTGTCGATTAATCCTTCAAGCGGCAAGAAAATTTCCGCGCCGTCAACCACGCCGCTCATCGCGTGACCGGGTTTTTCGTCAGCGAATTCAATCGGATCCGCCGCCGACAAGTCCGTCACGTAACGGGCGTTGTCGCTCAAAATTTTTTTGTTCTCCGCGTCAGCAACTTTAAGCACGACACGGGTTTTTTTGCGCGAATCGATACCGACTTCCGTCTTGATGTTGCGCACGGCTTTAACGACGTTCAAAATCAATTTCGCCGCGTCGGCAATGGCTTTGTCGGTGTCAATCAGTTCGCCGAATTCTTCGACCGTCGGGAATTTCGCAAGCATGATTGAGCCGGTTGCGTTCGGAAGTTTTTGGCGGATGACTTCAGTCAAAAACGGCATGAACGGATGCAACAATCTTAACGCCGCTTCAAGCACCGTTGTCAGCACGAATAAAGCCGTCGCCTTCGCACGCTGATTATCGCCGTAAAGCCGCGCTTTCGTCAGCTCAATGTAATAGTCGCAGTATTCAAACCAGATGAATTCGTAAAGTTGCCGTGCCGCCTCGCCAAGCTCAAACTTGTCAAGATTTTCAGTCACCGCGTTGATTCGGTACGCCAATCGTTGAAGAATCCACTTGTCGGCAAGCTCCAAATCTTCCCGCGCAGGTTTAAACGTCGCATCAAATCCGTCCAAATTCATCAGCAAAAATCTTGACGCGTTCCAAATTTTATTCGCGAAAT
>CAMUZL010000076.1 GCA_947165185.1 uncultured Selenomonadales bacterium | reverse complement strand
TTTTCGCGGCGGACGCGTGGGCAATCGCGGCGGAAGCTCTCGGAGTTTTGGCGGCGTACCAATCCACGCTGAAAGAAATGCTCGCGCTCGGCAACAACGTCTACGCGCAAATGTACGTTCGCAAGCAGGACATGGAAAAAAACGGCGTCGACAAAAATAAACTCGACGTTGAGGTTGTCGATTCGGTTATGACGCGGCTCGTCAACAACGGGCAATACGAACTGCGCGTTAATTCTCTGCCGTTCGTGTGGAGCGTCAACGACAGCGAAAAATTTAACGCCGCCTGTTACCCGATGAATTACATCAGCGTAAATCGCGGATTGGTGCGCGGGCTGAATCTCGACGAAAATCAACTTGCCGCCGTCCTTGCTCACGAAATGACGCACGGGCTTGAGCAACATTCCGCAAAAAGTTACGCGCAGGCCGTCGCCCAACAACTCGGCGCGATGCTTGTCGGCATGAACATTGACGCCAACAGCCGCAGTTCACACATTGACTGGAGCAAATTTTCCGCAATGGTCGATTACTCAATCGCGAAAAATATCAACGTGCCAGTCGAATACGACGCGGACGAAGGCGGATTTTATTTGATGACAAGTGCGGGATTCAACCCCGGCGGCGGCGCGGCTGCCATGAATCGCTTGGGCTATTATGTGCGTTACGAGACGCGGGATTTTTTGGAATTCGACGCGCAGGACAAACCGAGCGAACAAACTTTCAGCGACCACCCCGACACCGACCGGCGCGAACAAAAACTTTTGCAGATGATGACTGATTACGGCGGCGGATATGTCACCGTTCGCAAACATGAACGCGCTTATCGAGTTTCAATCAACGGGCGCGAAATTTTTTATTCGTTCAACACGGCGGACGACGACACCGGCGCGGCAGTCAAAGCGTATTATTTCGCGGGCGGGCTGTCGAAGGCGTTTCACGATTACGACACCGTTGACGAATGGAATTTTCGGCGCGTCGGCAACCAAATTGATTTTCTGAACGACGAGCCGGCTTACAAAGAATTGCGCGAACTGTCTGCGCTGTACAATCTCGGCGAAAAAATTCAAGCCATGGTTACGGACGCTTACAAACGCGAAAATCCCCGCACGCGTCAACGAATTCACGAAGAGGATGCAAAACGTAAAGCCGCTTGGGAAAAAATTCGTAACGAAGCCGACAACGCCAAAGTCAAATACGCCAAAGCTCTGCGCATAAATGCCGACGCTTACAACGACCACGGGCAAGGCGAACTTGCGCTTAAGGAAATCGAACGGGCGATGCGTGCCGCGAATCAAGATAACCTTGCCGAATGTTTGGCGATTCGCGGGCGAGCAAAGGCGATTTGCGGCGACTACGACGGAGCACTTGCCGACACGAATTCCGCCGTCGAAAAAGACCCGAAAAATCTTTACAACTTTTTGAACCGTGCCGACGTGTATCACATGCGCGGCGAAACCGATTCGGCACTTGAAGACATTTCACACGCAATTTCAATGGACGAAAAAAATTTTATCTCTTACGAATTGCAGGCGCAAATTCTTGACGAACTCAATCGCAAAGATGAAGCGTTGGAAAGTTACCGAAAAGTTTACGAGCTGACGAAAAAAAATCCCCGCTCAGTTCCGCTTGAATATCTCGAAAAAATTAATCCCAAAGCCGCAGAAAAAATTCGCAAAGCCGACAAGGAGGAAAAATCTGATGACGAAAATTGAACCGTTCCCCGAAAGAATTTACGTGACGCGCCCCGTCTTCCCGACGATTGAGGAAGTCACCGAAAAACTTCGCGACATTTGGGCGGCGAAGTGGCTCACCAACAACGGCCCGCAACATTCCATGCTTGAGCGCGAACTCACCGAAAATTTGAAAGTTCCGTATCTGTCGCTGTTCAACAACGGGACAATCGCGTTAATCGTCGCGTGCCAAAGTCTTCGCCTCAGCGGTGAAGTCATCACGACGCCATTCACTTTCGCCGCAACGCCGCACGTTTTGAGCTGGAATAATATTCGCCCGATTTTCTGCGACATTGACGCCGAAACAATGAACATCGACGCCGACAAAATCGAATCAATGATAACGCCGCAAACCACTGCGATTCTTGCCGTGCACGTTTTCGGCACGCCCTGCAACGTCGAAAAAATTCAGGAAGTCGCCGACCGTTACGGCTTGAAAGTTGTTTACGACGCGGCGCACGCGTTTGGTGTCGAAATCGGCGGACGCGGTATCGGAACTTTCGGCGATATTTCAATGTTCAGTTTCCACGCCACGAAACTTTATCACACCGTCGAAGGCGGCGCGTTGACTCACGGCGACAAAAATCTTAAAGCGCGAATTGACCTGCTGAAAAATTTCGGCATCAAAAACGAGGAAGAAGTCGTTATGCCCGGCATCAACGGCAAGTTGAACGAAATCAGCGCGGCGGTCGGACGAATCATGTTGGGCTACGTCGAAGCTGAACGCCAAAAACGAATTCGCCTGCACAAAGTTTACGACGAAGAACTTGCGGACGTTGCGGGCGTGAAAGTTATGCCGAAATGCGGCGACGACGTGAAGTTGAATTATCAATATTATGTCGTGCGCATTGACGAAAAAGTTTTCGGGCGTTCGCGTGATTTCGTTTATGACGAGTTCAAAAAGTTCAACGTCTACGCTCGAAAATATTTTCATCCGCTGTGCAGTGATTTTACCTGTTATCGTCAGCTGAATTCGTCGCGCCCCGAAAATCTTCCCGTCGCAAACGAAATCGGGCAACAGGTTTTGAGCTTGCCCATGTACGGCGACTTGTCCGAAGACGACATCAGAAAAATCTGCGCGATTCTCAAAAGTTTTGCGGCATGAAAAATTTTCTCGAAATCCTGTTACGTGACCAAACGACGGGCAACAATATTCTTTGGGCGAACGACGAATTTAAAGCGAAAGAAATTCAAATTGAGGACGTTGATTCGATTCGCCCGCGCCACGAAAAAAATCGCGACTTGCAAAAACTTCGCACGAAAACCCGCGCAGAAATTTTCACGCCGCCCGAAGTCTGCAAACTTCAAAACGATTTAATTTGCAATGAACGCGATTGGCAAAAATTTATCGACGCGAAATTTTTGGAGATAACTTGCGGCGAGGCTCCGTATCTCGTCAGCCGCTACAACGCAGTCACGGGAGACGCAATTCCGCTTGATAATCGCGTCGGCTTGCTTGACAGAAAATTTCACGTCATCAACAAGGAAACCTCAAACATTAACGATTGGGCACAATCCGCAATTCAAGCCGTGCAGAGTTGTTACGGCTACGAATTCCAGGGCGACAACTTGTTTCTTGCGCGGCGAAATGTTTTTGAGACCGTCAAAGATTTTTTCCGTGCAAAGTTTAATCGCGAGCCGCCTGAAGATTTTTTGTCGAACGTCGCCGAAATCATTTCGTGGAATTTGTGGCAGATGGACGGGCTGAAAAATACAATCCCTTACACAAAGCAACTTTGTCAAATCATGGATTGGCGAACAGGCAAACCGTTTATATTTTTTCATCTTCAGGGGTGGTGACGCTGATGAAATTTTCTTACGAAGTATCGCGCTACAAATTGATTTACGTTTTCGGAATTCCGGACGACGCGCATAAAAATTTGCTCAAAATCGGCGACACGACAATTTCAACCGACAAAAAAAATCTTCCGCCGAATTGCAAAGAACTTAATGACGCCGCAGACAAACGAATCAAATCTTACACGAACACGGCGGGCACTGCTTACAAACTTTTGCACACGGAACTTGCAATCACCGATAAAAATGAAGCTTTCGGCGACAATGACGTTCACCGCCTGCTGAAGCGTTCGGGCATCAAAAAAGTTTCGCCACCCGGCACAACCGCCCGCGAATGGTTTCAAGTCTCCGTCAAAATTGCGATTCGTGCAATTAAAGCCGTCAAGCAAGGCAAAAAATTTCTGACGGGCTTGCCGCCGAAAAATTTCGTCGAAGAATTTATTCCGCGCCCCGAACAGGAAGACGCCATTAAACGCACCGTAAAATTTTTCTCGAAGAGTAAGCACAAAAGTTTTCTGTGGAATGCGAAAATGCGTTTCGGCAAAACAATTTGCGCGCTCGAAGTCGTCCGCCAAATGAATTTCGCCAAAACAATTATCGTCACGCACAGACCCGTTGTCGATACGAATTGGTTCACCGAATACAACAAACTTTTTCACGACGATAATTACGGCTCGAAGACCTGCGGCGAAACTTTAAAAACTTTGCTGGCGTCCGAAAAAAATTTCGTTTACTTTGCCTCGATTCAAGACCTGCGCGGCTCCGAACGTTTCGACAAAAATCACGACGTTTTCAACACAACTTGGGATTTGGTTATCGTCGACGAAGCGCACGAGGGCACGCAGACCGACATTGGCAAAAGCGTTTTGGCTCAACTCGACAAGCCCGCGACAAAATTTCTTCATCTCAGCGGCACGCCGTTTAATCTCATCAACGAATACACGGAAGAAAATTCTTACACGTGGGATTACGTAGCCGAACAACGCGCCAAAAAGCTTTGGGACAAAAAATTTTTGGGTGTTCCGAATCCTTACGCGAACTTGCCGCAGATGAAAATTTATACTTACGACCTCGGTAAGTTGCTGAATGTTTCTTATGTCGACACTTTCGACAAGGCTTTTAACTTCCGCGAATTTTTCCGCACGAACGACGCGGGCAATTTCGTTCACGAAGCCGACGTAAAAAATTTTTTAGATCTGCTCGTCAAGCAAGATGACAACAACTATCCGTTTTCGCGTCCCGAATTCTGCGAAATGTTCCGTCACACGCTTTGGATTGTCCCGGGTGTCAAGGCCGGTCAAGCTCTCAAAAAACTTCTGGATAAGCACATAGTCTTTTGTAACTTTGAAGTTGCGAACGTGGCGGGCAAGGGCGACGAAGAATCTTCCGACGCGCTCGAACTGGTAAAAAAAACAATCGCCGAAAACTATTACACCATTACAATTTCTTGCGGCAAGCTCACGGCGGGCGTCACCGTCCCCGAATGGTCTGCGGTTTTGTATTTGGCGGGCAGTTATTCAACTTCGCCGATAAATTATCTGCAAACAATTTTCCGCGTGCAAAATCCCTGCGACAAAAACGGCGTGTCGAAACAGAAATGTTACGTCTTTGATTTCGCGCCCGACCGCACGTTAAAAATGGTCACCGAAGCCGCCGACGTGTCA
The DNA here is from genome assembly GCA_947165185.1 of uncultured Selenomonadales bacterium. Lineage (GTDB taxonomy): Bacteria > Bacillota > Negativicutes > Selenomonadales > Selenomonadaceae > Quinella. The sequence goes on along the minus strand of CAMUZL010000076.1, from coordinate 4,322 downwards.
ACCCGCGCAGGGCAAACGCCGGACGAACACCGCCAACGTCTCGGAGAATTTTTGAATTTTTGTCCCGTCATTGCGCTCGAAGGTTCCAAAATGAAATCGTTCGACACCGGCAGACTTTTGCGGACGATTAAAAGCGTTTATGCCGAACGCGCCGTTCGCAACGGTTTTGACGACAAAAATCTTTACAAAGATACATTGCTCAAGCTAAGCGACCTTGACTGGAAAAAATTCGACAAGCTCAAGGGAATTGTCGGCGTGTCCGATAAGCCCAAACCTTCCGACGTAAAAATTAACAAGAACGACCTCGATAAAATTAAACGCGAACGAACCGGCGACACTCACCGCGAACTTACGCCGGAAGAACGCGAACACTTGCGTCAACTGCAAGTCAGGCGCAACGCCATTTCGATTTTGCGTCAAGTTTCGATTCGGATGCCGCTTTTGATTTACGGCGCGGAAATTGATTTCGACACGAATATTACCATTGACGAATTTGCAAATCTTGTCGACGACGAAAGCTGGGCGGAATTCATGCCCAAAGGCGTCACGAAAAAATTTTTTGCCGAATTCGTTCAGTACTACGACCCCGATATTTTTGTCGAAGCAGGCCGCCGCGTCCGAAATTTGGCAAAAGAAGCCGACGACCTTCCGCCGACCGAACGCGTCAAGAAAATTGCCGAACTGTTCGCCACGTTCAAAAATCCCGACAAGGAAACCGTCTTGACTCCGTGGCGCGTCGTTAATCTGCACATGACGGAAACTTTCGGCGGCTGGAATTTTTTTGCCGACAACCCGCCGCAATTCGTCCCGACAGAAATTTTCCGCCCCGAAAAAAAAATTCTCGAAATCAACTCGAAAACGGGCTTGTATCCCCTGTTCGTCGCTTACAGCATTTATCGCGACCGACTCGGCAACGCCAACGAAGCCGAAAAAAATCTTGCCGACCTGCAGAAAATTTGGGACGCGACTGTTGCCGAAGATGTTTTCGTCATCTGCAAGACGCCCATGGCGAAGACCATCACGCGGCGAACTTTGCTCGGCTATCGCGCCGGAAACGTCAACGCCGAATATTACAGCGAACTTATTACGGAGCTGAAAAATATTCCGTCGCGTTTCATCAAACGTATCACCGAAAAAAAATTTTGGCACAAAGGAGCAGGCAAAATGTTTTTCGACGCCGTTGTCGGCAACCCGCCCTATCAAATTTCGGGTAGCGGTGACAACAAAACTTTCAGCGCGTCCGTGTACAATCTGTTCATGGAAAATTCTTTCAAGCTCGCCGACAAAGTTTCGCTGATAACGCCGGCAAGATTTTTGTTTAACGCGGGAGCGACGCCGCAGGAGTTTCGCAACAAAATGCTTGCCGACCCGCATTTAAAAGTTGTCCGCTACGAAGACGACGGCAGAAATTTTTTCCCGACCTCGGAAATCAAAGGCGGCGTTGTCATCACGTTGCACGACAAGACGAAAACTTTTGAGCCGATTGGCACGTTCATTCCGTGGGACGAACTGCGCTCCGTTCACCAAAAAGTTTGCATCGCCGATAAAAATTTCCTCTCGCTCAGCGAAATTATGTATTCGCGCACGATTTACAACTTGACGCCGAAACTTCACGAAGATTTTCCCGACGCGAAAAAAAGTTTGAGCAAAGGACATCTTTACGACATGTCGACGAACATTTTCAACTTGTTGCCGCAGATTTTTTTCGACGCGAAGCCGAACGACGGGCACGAATATATTCAGATTTTTGGTATGACGAAATCACAACGCGTTTACAAATACATTCGCCGCGATTACGTCAACGCCCCCGCGCCGCTGAACAAATGGAAAGTTTTACTTCCCGACGCCAACGGTTCGGGCGCGATTGGAGAAGTGTTAAGTACGCCGCTTGTCGGCTCGCCGCTTGTCGGCTGCACGGAGACATTTCTCACGGTCGGAGCGTTCGATACAGCGTCCGAAGCCGAGGCGTGCTTAAAATTCATCAAGACGAAATTTTGTCGGGCAATGCTGGGCATTTTGAAAGTCACGCAACACAATCCGCCGTCGACGTGGGCAAAAGTTCCCCTGCAAAATTTCACGGCGGACAGCGACATTGACTGGAGCAAACCCGTCGCGCAGATTGACGAGCAACTTTATCGCAAGTACGGCTTGAGCGACGACGAAATAAATTTCATCGACAGCCACGTTAAATCGATGGAATAACTGTTGCAAAAAATTCTGCGCCGTGATAAACTGCAAGCGTAGTTTTAGACAACTGCACATGTTGTAATCACGGTATTCACCATGGGACAAAAAGAACCCCGAGCTGCAACTCGGGGTTCAAACGTTTCAAATAAGATTCTTCGTTTTGAGGATTAGCGATAACCACGGGCTGTCTGTTATCTGAAACGCCGACTCAGCCACTTGCAAACGAAGTACAGAATCACGCCTGCTACGACATCTGCTGCGACGGTCACGAAAAATGTTGTAACCACGATATCACCTCCTTTCTACGTACAAGAGGAAGTACCATGGGCAAATTCATTGTAGCGAAAAATTTTCCGACGTGCAAGGCGACAAATTGAGCTGAGTTATCTACAAAAAATATTCCCGTTCAATCGAGTGGGAATTTTTTTGTGGTATAATCGGCGGCGAAAAAAATTATTTTGACGAAACGGAGATGAGCTGACATGTTGACGATAGACGAAATTCGCGCCGCAGTTGCCCCGATTTGCGAAAAATACGGCGTGGAGCGCATGACTTTATTCGGCTCTTACGCACGCGGCGAGGCGGACGAACTCAGCGACGTTGATTTGATGGTCGACAAGTACGACGAAAAAAAACTTCACGGCTTTATTTGGGGCGGTCTCTACGCCGACTTGAAAGACGCTTTGGGCTTGGAAATCGACGTGCTCAGTCGGCGCGGCACACGACAAAAATTTTTGGACAAAATCGCGAAAGATGAGGTGTTGATTTATGCGCGGTAAACAGGCAGATTTACAGCGGCTGTTCCACATGGTGAAATGGTGTCGGAAGTTGAAATTGATTGTCGACGAAGTTCAAACCTACGAAAATTTCATCTCTAAAAAAAATTACCGACTGCTTGACGTGAGCGCATTTTACATCGGGCAGCTCGGCGAATTGGCACGCACCATGTCCGCCGAAATGAAAGCCACACTCTCCGATATTCCGTGGCGACAAATAAACGCCATGCGCAACATTTTGATTCACAATTATTATGACTGCAACCCCGAAATAGTTTGGGAAGTCATAACGAAACACACTCCGGCGGTGGCTGAACGGTGTCTTGAAATTTTGCGTGCGGAAAATCCCGACGTTGACGCTGAAATAAATGCCGACCTTGCCGAGGAAACCGGCATTGATTGGGAGGCGAACTGACATGAACGCAATGCCGCACATGGACGAAATTTGTCGACGAGTTGTTGCGGCTTATCGCAAAGCTTACGGCGACGACATCGAGGCGATTTATCTTTATGGTTCGTATGCTCGCGGAGACTTCGACGAGGAATCGGATATTGACTTCGCGGCGATTGTCAAAGGTGACCAGTTCGATTTGCGCCAAAAACGTTGGCAACTTTTGCACGAGGTCGCCGAAATGGATATGGAATTCGACGTGTTCACTTCGCCGAAAGTTATTCCCGCCGAGCAGTTCAAGAAATACAGAAATCAGTCCGGTTTCTACAAAAACATTTTGAAGGACGGGATTCATCTTGAATGAGTACACGAAATATCGCTTGGCGACGGCTGACGAACGATTGGAAATTTCGCAACTTGCTCTGGACAACGGTTTCTTCAGAGATTCGATTAACCGCTCGTATTACGCGATTTTCTCGGCGACACGTGCTTTGTTGTCGGAGGACGGCGTAGCTTTCAAAAAACATTCTGCGGTTATCAGTTACTTTCGTCGTGAATACATCAAGACGGGCATTTTCGACGTAAAGTTTTCCGATTACATCGGCGGAGCTTTTGAATTCCGAAACGATTGCGATTACGAAGATTTTGTGTTTGCGACACGGGCGGAAGCTGAATTGCAATATCAACATGCGGTCGAGTTCGTTGAAGCCGTGAAAACTTTTTTGGGAGGCGACGAAAATGTTTGCGAAAATACGGGCGGTGACAAGTTACCTGCCGCCGACGATTGAAAACAATTCGGAAATAGTCGAGGCGCGTTTCATGAAGAAAATCGGCGTGAACAGTCGACACGTCGTCACGAACGAAACTGCGGGCGATTTGGCGTTGAAGGCCGCCGAAAAACTTTTTACCGAAAACGAAATAGATCGTCACGCGACGGATTTTATTTTGCTGTGCACGCAACACCCCGA
>CAMUZL010000075.1 GCA_947165185.1 uncultured Selenomonadales bacterium | reverse complement strand
GGTACCGCGAAATTCTGTATCGTGATGATTGACGTAAATTATCTCAAGCGCGTCAACGACACCTACGGCCACGAACGCGGCAACGAATATTTGATTAACGCCTGCAAGCTTGCCGGTTCGATTTTCGGCGAAGAAAATATTTTCCGAATCGGCGGCGACGAATTTGTTGTGGTGTTGACGGGCGACGACGTTGACGACTGCAAAAACTACATCAAGCAAATCAACGACGAGATCAAAAAGTTCAAAGCCAACGACAAACTTCAGCCGTGGGAAAAAGTTTCCGCTGCCGTCGGTGCGGGCTACTATCGCGAAGGCGTCGACAAAAATTGCGAGGAAGTTTTCAAGCGGGCGGATACTCAAATGTACAAAAACAAATTGGCGATGAAAGCTCAACGAACGGATTGACGCGGAAAATTATGCGGAAATAAATTCGCCGAAACAATTCCTAACTCTTAACTCCCAACTCCTAATTGCAGTTTCAGCACACGGATTAACGCGGAAATAAATTCGCGTCACAATTTCCAATTACAAATTCCACATTTTCAATCGCAGTTTCAGCGCACGGATTGACGCGAAAATTTTTTCTGTCAACGTAATTCGGCGGCAAGCTTGACAAGGTAACTTTGCAAGTTATAATTGAAACAAACTCTAACGGAAAGGACGTTGCCTTATGGAAGTCGGCGGGGTTGCTGAAAAAAATTTCTTGCGTCCGATTGACAATACGTCTGTTGTGCAACAGGTTATCGACCGCTTGACCTACGCGATGATTTACAAAGAACTGCGCCCGGGTGACAAGTTGCCGACTGAAATGGAACTGGCGGCAAGTTTCGGCGTCGGACGCAATTCGATTCGCGAGGCGATAAAAATTTTGGTTTCCTTCGGCGTGCTCGAAATCCGCCGCCCCGAAGGCACTTTCGTTGCAAGCGGCTTTTCGGACAAGATGATTAATCCGTTGCTCTACGGAATAATTCTTGATCAATCTGACTCAATCGATTCGCTGAAAGAACTGCGCGAGTGGGTGGACTTGGGCATTTTGGAATTGGCAATGGAAAAAGCCGCGCCCGAAGATATTTTTCAGCTGGAAGAACAACTGCAACGGCTTTTGAAGGCAATCGACGGCGATGACGTTGAAAAAGTTTTCCGCGCAGATGACGACTTCCACGAAGCAATTTCAACCGCCGCGCATAATTCGTTGCTCGGACAAATTGCAAAACTTGTGCGCACGTTGACAAGCGAAATGCGCATGAGCACAATTCGCAACATGTTGATGAGCGGCAAGAACGACGAACTCAAAAAAGCGCACGAAAATTTATTTAACATTGTCGAGCGCAAAAACGACGATTCGGCGCGGAAACTTTTGGTTGAAGGATATTTTTATAAGTACAACGTTATTCGCAAGTAAATTCGCAATTTAAAACTCCTCCGGAATCGCGGGGAGTTTTTTTGTGGTATAATCGGCAAAAAATTTTACGAGGAAATTTTTATGCACAAACTTTTGACGGAAGCTCTGCGCGACGAACTGATTCGGGACGCGACGAAAAAATTTTCGCGGCGCGGAGAGTTTTTGATTTACGGCGTGGCGGGCACGCAAAAAGTTTTGGTCACGGCGACGGCTTTTGAACTTTACCCGCGCCCGACAATAATTTTGGTCAGCGAACGCGAAAAAATTTCCGATTGGCGCGACGACCTGAACGAATTTTTGCCCGAAGTAAAAGTCTTCGAGCTGCCCGAACTTGATTTGGCGGAAGTTCAAGCGTCAACCGTCGGCGTGGAGCGGCGTGCGCGGCGGCTGGAAATTTTGGCAAGACTTCTGCGCGGCGAAAAAATAATCGTACTTGCGACTGCGGCGGCGGCCGTCAAAAAAGATTTTTCGCGTGCGGATTTTTTTAAGTTCCAACTGCGCGTCGAAATCGGGCAGAAACTTTCGCTTGAAGCATTTTTGACGCGGCTTGTCGGTTTCGGCTACGAACGGGCGGACGAAGTTGACGCAATCGGGAAATTCGCGGTCAACGGCGGTTTAGTCGACATCTTCCCGCTCAACGAGCCGACACCACTGCGCGTGGAATTTTTCGGCGACGAAATTGATTCGATTCGCTCAATCAATTTGGAGACGCGGCGGTCAATAAAAAAATTCACTTCGCTGACGGTTTTGCCGATAAAAAAATTCGCAACGGCAAGCGAACCTTTTTTGACGTGCGCGGGAGAAGGCGGCACAATAATTTTCGACGAACCCGCAAGAATTTTCGAGACGATTCACCGAATGACCGTCGAAGATCCTTCGCTGAAGAAAAAAATTTTCACGTTTGAGCAACTGGTTAAAAGTTCCCGCGCAGGCAGTTTGATTCACCTTGAATTGATGCTGAAAAAAATTCGTTCGCTGGAGCCGTCGGAGAGTTTCGGAATCACGGCGGCGAACGTCACGAGTTTTCAGGGACAGACGAAATTTTTCCTGGACGAATTGACCCATTTGCTGGAGCGCGGACAAAAAATTTTCCTGTACTTCGCGAGCGAGGCCAAACTTCTCGGCATGGAAAAACTTTTGGCGGAAAATAATTTGCGCGGAATAAATTTGGAACTCGGCAACTTAAGCGACGGTTTTTCGATGCCGGGCGCGAAATTTATCGTCTTCACGGAGAAAAATCTTTTCGGCAGTATTTCAAGGCGGCGGCGTGCAAGTCGATTCGCGAACGCGGGCGAAAAAATTCGTGCGTTCAGCGACATAAAGCCCGGCGATTACGTCGTCCACGTCGAAAACGGCATCGGAAAATATCTCGGCGTCGAAACTTTGGATTTTAACGGCGTGCGAAAAGATTTTCTGCATATTAAATACAGCGGCGAAGACAAATTATTTATTCCCGTCGAGCAAGTCGGCTTGTTGCAAAAATATATTTCCGACGACGGCGCGGCACCGAAACTTTCGCGACTCGGTTCCGGCGATTGGGCGCGTGCCAAATCCAAAGCCGCTTCCGCCGTCGAAGATATTGCCGAAAAACTTTTGGACATCTACGCCCGCCGCGAAAAATCCGAAGGTTTTGCCTTCGCGCCCGACGATTCAAGTCAAGCCGAATTCGAGGACGCTTTTCCTTACGAAGAGACGCCCGACCAAATTCGCGCCGTTGCCGACGTGAAACGCGACATGGAACGCCCGCGACCGATGGACAGGCTCGTTTGCGGCGACGTGGGCTTCGGCAAAACCGAAATTGCGATTCGTGCGGCGTACAAGGCGGCAATGAACGGCAAACAATGCGCGGTGCTTGTCCCGACGACCGTTTTGGCTCAGCAACATTATCAGACGTTTTCGGAACGTTTTGCGGGATTTTTGCCGACCGTCGACGTTATCTGTCGTTTCCGCACGCCCAAAGAACAGCGAATCACTTTGCAGAAAGTCCGCGCAGGTCAAGTTGACGTGTTAATCGGCACGCACGCAATTTTGTCGAGCAGAATTCAATTCAAAGACTTGGGCTTGTTGATTGTCGACGAAGAACAGCGTTTCGGCGTCAAGCAGAAAGAAAAAATTCGTGCGTTGAGTGTCGGCGTCGACGTTTTGACACTTTCGGCGACACCGATTCCGCGAACGTTGCACATGAGTTTAGCCGGTGCCCGCGACATGAGTTTGATTGAAACTGCGCCGGCGGAAAGATTTCCCGTGCAAAGTTACATTATCGAGGACGACGACGAAATTATTGCGGAGGCGATTCGACGCGAAATTCGGCGCGGCGGGCAAATTTATTTTGTCTACAACAAAATCGAGACTATTGACCTTATGCGCGACCGACTGGCGAAAATTGTTCCCGAAGCGCGAATTCAAACCGCTCACGGGCGAATGTCGGCGGATTTTCTGGAAGGTATCATGATGGATTTTTACGAAGGCGCATTCAACGTGCTGTTGTCGACGACGATTATCGAGAGCGGGCTTGACGTTGCCAACGCGAACACGATTATCGTTTACGACGCGGATAATTTCGGCTTGGCGCAACTTTACCAAATGCGCGGGCGTGTCGGGCGTTCGTCGCGGATGGCGTTTGCGTATTTCGTTCACCGTGTCGGACAAGTTTTAACGGAGACCGCCGAAAAACGTCTGCAGGCAATGCGGGAATTCGCTCAACTCGGCGCGGGATTCAAAATCGCCATGAAAGATTTGGAAATTCGCGGCGCGGGAAATTTGTTGGGCGCGGAACAACACGGTCACATTGCGGGCGTCGGCTTTGAAATGTATTGCAAACTTTTGGAAGATGCCGTCAACAAATTGCAACACAAAAATTCGCCCGAAAAAATTTCCGAACCCGACCCGATTATTTCGTTGCCGACCGAAGCTTTTATCGACAGAAATTACATTTCAAACGCCGCCGACAAAATTGACATTTATCGGCGACTGGCGGCCGTGCGCGAAGACGTGGAGATTAAAGACCTGCGCGACGAATTGACGGACAGATTCGGCAAAATCACGGAGCCCGTCGAAAATCTTTTACTCGTGGCGCGAATTAGGCTTGCCGCGAAAAATTTGTGCGTGAAGTCAATTCAAGAAAAAAATTTGCGCGTGGAAATTATTTTCAACGACGTGAAAAAAATTTCGTCATACGGATTGATTCAGCTGGGAAAAATTTTCCGCAAAGACTTAAAGTTCGTCGAAAGTGCCCAACGAATATTTTTAACGTTCCGCACGAAAAAAAATCTCCTCGGCAGAATTTTTAGCGTGCTGAAAGGTTTGACGAAGCTGAATTGATTAATCGCAACAAAAAAATCCCCGCCGATTTCGACGGGGAAAATTTTTTTACGAAAAAATTTTCAGCGAGAAGCCGCCGCACGTGGAATATTCGCTGACGGAATTGGGCGAAGAATTCAAGTCGATACTTGACGCGCTTTACGATTTCGGCTTGCACTACAAAAAATATATTTCGCCGCCCGAATAAAGCCGACAAAAAAAACTTCGCTCCGAGGATTCGGATTGAAGTCTTTTTTGTTTGTCAACGTTTCAAAACCTGCGCACCGCGTGTGTCGACGTTCAAAATTAACGCTTTGGATTCGACGCCGTGAGTTTTGAACGCATCAACCATTGCCGAAGCGATTTCGTCTTCGTGCCCGTGCTGTGCCGAAGTGAACGCGATTAAGCAGGAACCCGCGCCCGAAATTGCCGCGCCGAGTGCTCCGGCTTTGCGTGCCGCGTCGAAAACTTCCGTCATACCGGGCACAAGTTTTTTTCGATACGGCTGGTGAATTGCGTCGTCGAAGGCGAGCGGCAAAAGTTCTTCGCGACCTTCGACCAACGCGGCGACCAACATTGAAGCGCGGCTGATGTTAAAAATTGCGTCGGCGCGTGAAACTTTTTTCGGCAAAACTTTTCGCGCCAAACGTGTCGACAACTCGAAGTCGGGCACTGCAACGACGAGTTTCAGTTTGATTCGCGGGCGGAACGAAAAAGTTTGAACTTCGCCGCCGTCCATAACCGAGACCGTGAAGTTGCCGAAAATTGCGGGCGCGACGTTATCGGGGTGCCCTTCCAATTCCGTGGCGAGTTTCAAAAGTTCTTGACGGTTGAGAGGTGAGCCGACAATTTCATTTGCCGCCGTCAAACCCGCGACAATCGCCGTGGAACTTGAGCCGAGCCCGCGAGACAACGGCACGTGATTTTTCATGCGGATAATCGCGCCTTTGAATTCGGTATGACCCGTGACTTCCAAAAGTTTTTTCACGGCTTGCCACGCAAGATTTTTTCTGCCGCGAGGAATTTTTTCGGCACCTTCGCCCGACGCCTCGACGACAACTTTATCCGAGCGAATCAGCGTCAAATCCAAATAATTATAAATCGTCGTCGCCAAACCCAAACAGTCAAAGCCCGGACCGCAATTCGCCGAAGTGCCCGGGACGCGAACGGTGACGCGATTTTTTTTGTCGGAAAGATTTTTTCTCATGGCTGATCACTCGACGCGAATCACGTTGAAAATTTCGTCGACGACCGAAAGACATTTCAACGCCGCTTCCGCCTCCAAAATATTTTTGTGCTTGACTGCGTGCGTGATGACGACAATTTCAACGTGGTTTTCAAGTTCCGCCGTCGTTTGCACAACAGATTTCAAACTGACATCAACATTGCCGAACGTCGTCGCAATTTTGCCGAGCACGCCGGGTTTGTCGTCGACGAGCAAGCGAATGTAATAACTCGACACGGTTTCTTCGACGGGGCAAATTTGACGGTGATGATAGCACGTGCAACCGAAACGCCCCGCCGCGCCGCGTTGAAGGCCGCGAGCAATTTCGATAATGTCGCTGACGACCGCCGACGCCGTGGGTTTGCCCGCACCGGGGCCGAAGAACATTGCCTCTTCAATCGGATAGCCGCGCACAAAAATTGCGTTCAAAACTCCGCTGACCGAGGCGAGCGGATGATTTTTTTCCAGGAACACGGGATTGACTCGAACGTCGACGCCCAAATCGGTATCGCGCCCGACCGCAAGCAGTTTCACGACGTAACCGAGATTCGCCGCGTATTGAATATCTTCGGGCGTGATTTTCGTGATGCCTTCGACGGAAACGTCCTCAAATTTGACGCGGCTGTTAAATGCAATCGACGCAAGGATAGCGATTTTTCTGGCAGCGTCTTTGCCTTCGACATCGGCTTCGGGATTTCTTTCGGCGTAACCGTGCGCCTGCGCTTCCTTCAAAACTGTGTCGTAATCCGCGCCGCTGTCGCTCATTTTCGTGAGCATGTAATTTGTCGTGCCGTTGACGATACCGAGAACTTCCGTGATTTTGTTCGCCGTCAACGAACGCTTGAGCGGCATGATAATCGGAATTGCTCCGCCGACTGCCGCCTCGAAAAGGAAATCGATTTGATGATTTTCCGCCGCGTCAAATAAATCGTGCCCGAATTGCGCGACGACATCTTTGTTCGCGGTGACGACGTGTTTGCCGTGCGCCATTGCCTGCAAGATGAAATCTTTCGCGGGTTTGACGCCGCCCATCAACTCGACGACGATTTTAATTTCGGGATCGTTCAAAATTTCGTCGTAATTACTTGTGGCGGGCAGTCCGCGTTCGTGCAAGCCGTCAATTTCTCGCGGCAGGACGAGAATATTTTTTATCTCAATCGCGGTGTTCGCCCGTTGCGAAATAATGTCGCGGTTGTTTTGCAAAACTTCAATGACGGAGCCGCCGATTGTGCCCGCGCCGAGCAATCCGATTTTTACGCTGTCCATATGAAAAATTTTCCTCCTTAGAAATGTTTTCAGTTGGTGATTCTATCGACGCCGCAAATTTCCTGCAAGATTAGCTTTGAGCTTTGAGCTTTAAGCTTTGAGCTTTGAGCTTTGAGCTTTCAGGAAAATTTTTCGCGTCAAAAAAAATCCCTCCGCAGTTGGAGGGCGTCGACAAAAATTCACGCGCTCAAAACTTTTGCCAAGTCTTCGACGAGCGAATTTATCTGTTTGAACTTGAGCTTATAACTGACGCGGTTTGCAATAAGCCGAGCCGTCGCGTCCGAAATTTTGACAAATTCGACTAGATTATTTTCGCGCAACGTCGTGCCCGTTTCGACAATGTCAACGATACTTTCCGACATTCCGATTATCGGGGCAAGTTCGATTGAGCCGTTGAGTTTGATATATTCCATCTGCATTCCTTGCGCGGCGAAAAATTTTTCGGCAAGGTGCGGAAATTTCGTGGCAACGCGGGTGTGCGCGTAATCTTCCAGTCGCGGACGTTTTTTGTCTTTCGGAACGGCCATCATCAAATGACATTTGCCGAAGCCCAAATCCAAAAGTTCGTAAATGTCTTTGCCCGCCTCGTCGATAACGTCTTTGCCGACGACGCCCAAATCGGCCGCGCCGTATTCGACATAAGTGGGCACGTCCGCCGTTTTCGTGATGATAAATTTCAGCCGCGCGGTTTCATTGGTGATGATGAGCTTGCGAGATTTTTCGTGAAGTCCTTTGGTTTGACGCCCGACTTTAGCCAAAAGTTCCGTTGACAAGCCGAAAAGTTTTCCTTTGGGCAGGGCGATTGTTAAAAAATCTGTGTCGTGCAAAATATTCCCTCCAATCGCGCCGAATTTTATAACGGGCACTGCGACTTGTCAAACGCCGCAAATTTTGCTTGAATAATCCGCCGCGATTATCAATTACGTCGTAAAACCCCCGACTTTAGTCGTGAGGATATAAGGTGCAAAAAAATCCTTGCAAACCATAAAGCATTCGTGTAAAATTTTTTTGAAGTTGAGCAGGGGGTAAAAGCCGCCGACTTCAGTAGAGATTTTTGAAGTACAAAACAGGGTTGGGGCAACGACCCTTGCAGGAGACACCGTAAGACCCGAAGTTTTGGGCAAGTGTTGTTGATAGCACAATCCCCCGCTTTTAGGCGTGGGGAGTTTGTCAAGATATTATTCGCGCAAGGAGTGAATTAAACATGCAAGTTAAGTACGAAACGAAGATGACAGCCGTCGGGAAGGACGCGCCGAATTATCTTTCGAGCAACAGCAGTTTCATTTTGATGAATGAAAAAATTCGTCCGGCGTTGGCGGATATGGTCGTTGAGCACACTATTGTTGAGTTGACGGCCGACATCGTCCCCGGCGACAAACTCAAAGTCGGCAAAAGCGAATTCGAGGTCGTGACGGTCGGCGACGCGGTGAACAAAAATCTGCGCGAAGAAGGTCACTGCACAATCGTTGTCAACGGCGTTGCGACAATGCCCGGTCAAATCGCCGTCAAAGGTGTTCGCCCGCCGCGTTTGCGTTTCGGCAACGAAATAAAATTCTACGCCGAATAAAATTCATCCGAACAAAAAAATTCAGCCCCCGTTGAACGCGAGGGCTTTTTCTGTTGCAAAACTTTGTAACAACGTTGTAAAATCGTTGCGAAAAAATTTTTTGGAGGTCTCAACATGAACAACTGCGTATTTTGCGGCATCGCGGCGGGAAAAATTCCGTCGCAAAAAGTTTTCGAGGACGACAGCGTTATTGCGTTCAAAGATTTAAGCCCGCAAGCTCCCGTGCACGTCTTAATCGTCCCGAAAAAACACATTCAAAGCGTCGCGCAATTTCAAGCCGAAGACAAAGAACTTGCCGCGCATATTTTCGTTGACGTGGCACCGAAACTTGCCGCTCAGCTCGGAATTTCCGACGGCGGTTTTCGTCTGATCGTGAACACGGGCGACGACGGCGGGCAAACCGTTCCGCATCTGCACGTGCACTTGCTCGGCGGCAGAAAAATGACGTGGCCGCCCGGCTGAAAAAATTTCGGTTAAACACTTTACAAACGCCCTTTGTCAACGTTTCCAAATTGAAATGTTACCTTTCAAGTAACCAAGCTACCGAATATTTTCTGTACAATTCATTTAAGCTGAAAAATTTTTCGGCGGGTAACTTGAAAGGAGTTTTTTTATGGAAGATACAACGAACACAATCGCCGCGACAATCGAAAATCGAAACAAATCTTTTGCGGAATATTTATTCGCGCTGATTGACGAAAAAAATCTGACCGATCCCGAAGTTTACAAGGCGGCAAACGTCGGGCGAAAAACTTTTTCGGATATTCGCCATGGAAAAATTCCGACAAAAAAACTATCATCAAAATTATTTTTGCGT
>CAMUZL010000074.1 GCA_947165185.1 uncultured Selenomonadales bacterium | reverse complement strand
AACCTTTTTCCTGCCGCTCCCAAATGGTATATTTGTCGTAGACGGGAATTGTCGGGTCACTGAGTTGAAGATTCGACAAATTATCGTCGGCGACAACGTAATCTTTGCCCGCTTGAACTTGCGCCGTCGGTTGGACTTCGGGCTTTGTTTCGTCAGTTTTTGCGTCGTCAGTTTTTGTTTCGACGGGGTTATTTTCGGCAGGTTTAGCGTCGTCGGATTTTCCGTCGTCCGTCGGCTCGACAACTTTTCCCGTCGCAACTTCAGTCGGAATTTCGTTCACGTCGATTTCTTTGGCTTGCTCACCGCAACCGCCCAAACAAATTGACAGCAACAACACGACCGTCAAATAAAAAAATTTTTTCATTGGCAACCCCTCTCAAGGTGAAAATTCTTTGAAACTGTAGCTAACTATAGCGCAAGACGCTGGCAGAATCAAGCGCGCAAAAATTTTTTCGCCGAATAAAAGGGTTGACGCGAAACTTGCTGAAATAATCCGCGAGGTGATTTTATGGTCGACAAAAATTTGTTCCCGTACAATTTGGCGGTCGTCGCCATTTTCAAGGACGAGGCACCTTATCTGAAAGAATGGCTTGATTATCACTTGCTGGCGGGCGCGGAACATTTTTATTTGTACAACAACGATTCAAGTGACGATTATGAAAAAATTCTTGCGCCGTATGTTGAAACAAATTTGGTCACGCTGATTGACTGGTCGGGGCAAATTATGCAGATGCCCGCGTACAATGACGCGCTCAATCGTTACAGATTTTTTTGCCGACATATGGCGTTCATCGACTTGGACGAATTTATTTTCCCGAAAACCGGTCAAAGCATTGTCGAAGTCGCTGACGAAATTTTTTCGCGTGATTCAATGGCGGCGGCTCTGGCTGTCAACTGGCAAATTTTCGGCTCAAACGGTCACGACTCGGCGGATTTGTCCAAAGGCGTACTTGAACGTTTCACGCGCCGCGCAGAAAAAAATTGGGCTCCCATGACTGCCGAAGAAATTAACGAATGCACGGGAGACAAACCGTTCGGAAATATTTTGATAAAAACAATCGTCAATCCTCGTGCGACACATTATTTTTACAACCCGCATTTCGCAGTTCGTTTCGTCGATTTTCGTGCCGTCAACGAAAACGGAAACGCCGTTAAAGCAGTTTTCAACCTGCCGATAACCGCCGATAAAATTGCCGTCAATCACTATTACACAAAATCTCGCGAAGAATTTTTGGCGAAATTCAATCGCGGGCGTTCGGACGTTTTTGCGGGATATTCTTTGGAGTGGTTTGACAATTACAATCGCAATGAAATTTTCGACGACGAAATTTTAAAATATCGCGCCGCCCGCGCTCAAAATTTTTCACTTGAAAATGACGAGCAACGAATTCGCCGCGTTGAAAAAGTTTTGGTCGACATCTTGACGCAACAATCGCCTTTTGACGCGCCGCCGGAATTTTTCGCGGGCAAGCTTGAAACTTTTTTGACGTGCAGGAAGTTGGCTGAAGTTTTCGGCACGCGAATCGGAAATAAATCGGCGGAAGAATACGCGCTTGTTTGGATCTATCAAACGCTCAACACGGACGGAATTTTGACTTACGCGGACTTGCAACTTTTGCTGAACGAATTGCCCGCGCTGTTGAGTCGGCCGTTTCCCGTGGCGAAAAAAGTTGCACGGCTTTTTTCGGAAAAATTTTTGCCGGCAATGATTTCCGTCGTAAAATCCGCCAAAATTTCCGACACGTGGCAAGAGGCGTGGAAAGAAGTCAACGACTTGAATTACACGCGGCAACTTTTAAATTCAATTTTGGGGTGATGACGTGGATAAAAATTTGTTTCCGTACAATTTGGCGGCAGTCGCCATTTTCAAAGACGAGGCGCGTTATCTGAAAGAGTGGCTCGATTATCATCTTTTGGCGGGCGTGGAGCATTTTTATTTGTACAACAACGATTCAAGCGACGATTACGAAAAAATTCTTGCGCCGTATGTCGAAGCGAATTTGGTTACGTTGATTGATTGGTCGGGCAAAGCGATGCAAAATCCCGCTTATTTGGATGCGCTCAATCGTTGCAAATTTTTTTGTCGATACATGACTTTCATTGATTTGGACGAATTTATTTTGCCGCTGACGAATCAAAGCATTGCCGAGGTTGCGGACGAAATTTTGTCGCGTGATTCAAAGGCGCAGGCTTTGGCAATAAGGTGGCGACTTTTCGGCTCAAACGGTCACGAGTCGGCGGATTTTTCCAAAGGCGTCCTTGAACGATTTACGCGCCGCGCTCCCGACGACGACGAACTTGCCGAACCTTACGTCAAAATTGTCGGCAACCCGCGCAGCATGAAATTTTTTGCGGGCTCGCACTTCAGCATGCATTTTGGCGGAAATTTTACCGTCGACGAATTCGGCAACAAAGTCACAACTTACAGGACTGCGGGCACTTCCGTCGAAAAAATCGTGCTCAATCACTACGCCGCCAAGTCGTTTGAAGAATTCAGCCGCAAAGATCGCCGAGGTTTTGCCGACAACGCCAATGTCAGACCGTACACAAAAAAATTATTTGATTCGCTTGACCGCAACGAGATTTTCGACGATGAGATTTTAAAATATCGTGCCGCCCGCGCTCAAAATTTTTCTTTGGAAAGTGACGAACAACGTCGGAATCGCGCAGAAAAAAATTTGCTCGACATTTTAACACAGCAATCGCCGTTCGACGCTCCGCCGGAATTTTTCACGGGCAAGCTTGAAACTTTTTTGACGTGCAGGAAGTTGGCTGAAGTTTTCGGCACGCGAATCGGAAATAAATCGGCGGAAGAATACGCACTGGTTTGGATTTATCAAAGTTTCGTGACGCGGCACCCGTTCAATTACGCCGAATTGCAACTTTTGCTGAACGAACTGCCCGCGCTGTTGAAACGCCCGTTTCCGCTTTGCAGAAAAATTTTGCGGCAAGTTGACGAAAAACTTTTCCCGCTGATTGACGAAGACTTAAAACGAGCGCAAAATTGGGGCGGATTTTATTACATGAATTACACGCGACAACTTTTGAATTCGATTTGAGGTGGCAACGTGGACAAAAATTTGTTCCCGTACAATTTGGCGGTCGCGGCCATTTTCAAGGACGAAGCGAGTTATTTCCGCGAATGGCTTGATTATCATCTTTTGGCGGGCGCGGAACATTTTTATCTTTACGACAACGATTCAAGCGACGATTACGAAAAAATTCTTGCGCCTTACGTCGAAGCGAATTTGGTCACGCTGATTGATTGGTCGGGGAAAATTATGCAAAATGCCGGCTTACAATGACGCGCTCAATCGTTACAGATTTTTTTGTCGATACATGGCGTTCATCGATTTGGACGAATTTATTTTCCCGAAAACGAATCAAAGCATTGTCGAAGTTGCGGACGAAATTTTTTCGCGTGATTCAAAAACGGTGGCTCTGGGAATCAACCGGCAAATTTTCGGCTCAAACGGGCACGAGACGGCGGATTATTCCAAAGGCGTGCTTGAACGTTTTACGTGCCGCGCTCCGAGCGATTGGCATGAAACCGAAAAAAAAATCCCGATGGATAATCTTTACGTCAAGAGTGTGATAAATCCGCGCCGTGCGAAATTTTTCGGCAGTGCTCATTACGCCAATTATTTCGAGGGATTTTATTCCGTCAACGAAAACGGCGAAAAATTTTTCGGCAACGACAATTCCCCCGTCACCGCTCAAAAAATTGTCGTCAATCATTACTACACGAAATCTCGCGAAGAATTTTTAAACAAAGTGAACAGGGGACGCGCCGAAGTTTCTTTTAACTATTTGAACGCGGAAATTTTTGCTCGACGCGACCGCAATGAGATTTTCGACGACGGGATTTTAAAATATCGTGCCGCCCGCGCTGAAAATTTTTCGTTGGAAAGTGACGCGCAACGTCGGAATCGTGTTGAAAAAATTTTGATTAATATGATGACGAAATGTTCGCCTTTTGACGCGCCGCCGGAATTTTTCACGGGCAAGCTTGAAACTTTTTTGACGTGTCGAAAGTTGGCTGAAGTTTTCGGCACACGAATCGGAAACAAATCGGCGGAAGAATACGCGCTTGTTTGGATTTATCAAACGCTCAACACGCACGGAATTTTGACTTACGCGGACTTGCAACTTTTTGTTGAGGAATTGCCCGAAATTTTGTCGCGACCGTTCCCCGTGTCGAAAAAAGTTGCGCGGCTGTTTTCGGAAAAAATTTTGCCCGCAATGAGCGAATCCGCAAAACTTTCGCGCCCGTGGAAAGAACTCAAGGACATAAATTTTTTGCGTCACATGTTGAATTTAATTTTGGGGTGATTTTATGGTTGACAAAAGATTATTTTTACATGACTTGTCGGTTGTGGCGTTCCTGCGCAAGGACGAAGGGCGTTACCTGAAAGAATGGCTCGATTATCATTTGGCGGCGGGCGCAGATCATTTTTATTTGTACGACAATGAACCCGTCGACGAGACACGCGAATTGCTCAAAACTTACGTCGAAGATGAGCTGGTCGATTATTTTCCCGTGCAGGGCGAACTGATGCAAATTCCCGCTTACAACGACGCGGCGCGCAGATTTCGCTTTACAACGCGCTACATGGCTTTTATCGACGCGGACGAATTTTTGTTCCCGAAAACAGAACAGAGCATTGCCGAAGTCGCGGACGAAATTTTGTCGCGTGACGAACGTGCAGCGGCTTTGGTCGTCAATCAACAAATTTTCGGCTCAAGCGGGCAAGAGTCGGCGGATTTGTCCAAAGGCGTGCTCGAACGTTTTACCCGCCGCGCTCCGCGTGATTGGTTTGTCGCGCCCGCCGAAGGTGTTCAGCCGGCAGGAAATATTTTCGTGCGCACCATTGCCAATCCGCGTTACATTCGATATATTGTCAATCCGCATTTCGCGTACTTTTTCGACGGAAAATTTGCCGTCAACAGCGCGGGCGGTCGCGTGACGCATTGGGGCTCGGAACCGGTTTTGAGCGATAAAATTGTCGTCAATCATTACGTCAAGAGCAAAGAAGAATTTCTCGGTCTGTTCAACGACGAAAAACTTTTTGAGATACTTGACCGCAACGACGAAATTGATGACGACATTCATCTTTATCGCGAACTTCGCGCCGAAAATTACACGCCGCCGAAAAAATTTGAGCGCGAAAATTATTTCCGCACGCTCGAACAAATTATTTTGCCCGCCGTGCGCTCGGACGTGCCGCAAGATTTTTACGACGGCAAACTCGAATTATTTTTGACGTGCAGATCTTTGGCGGGAATTTTGAAACGTCGTTACCCGAAAGACAATCGCGGAAAATTCATGGAGGAGGCCGCACTTCGCGCCGCTCACCGCACGCATTTCAGCAAGATGACTTTTGCCGAAACGATGTTGATGATAAATTCCCTGCCGCCGATTTTGTCGTTGCCGTATCCCGTCGTCGAAGACATTCGCAAAAATTGCATGAGTTTCGCCCGCCAGATAATGAACGATTTGAAACGCAACATGCGTTGGGATGCCTTCGTCGAAATGGGCAACTATATGGATTTACTCAACGCATTCGGCGCGAAAAATTTACCGCAACCGTAAATCAGCGGCCGTCACGAACGCCACGAAAATTTAGAGGCCGACAGGGATGTCGGCCTCTGCCGACGCATTTGCAGGATGCAAATACCGTCGGCACACGACTCGCGGTTTATGAGGCGGGCTTGCAACGCGATAACCCAAAATCGCCCGCCGCGCAGGCGCGTCTTTCTTTGCTACTTTCTTTCCACGCGGAAAGAAAGTAGATTAAAAAATTTCAGAGGAGATGATTACACATGGACAAAAACGACGTTATGCACAACTCGCAAAACATTTACTATCGCTCGACTGTCGGCGCAGCTGAAGCCGGCTCAACCGTTCGGCTCGGCATTCGCATCAAAAACGTCACCGACATTCGGCAAGTTCTTTTGCACACTTGGGTTGAAGGCACCGGCGAAAAATGGTCAAACCTCTCGACACGCGACAACGAAAAAGCTGAAGAAAAATTTTACTCGCTCACCGTCAAAATGCCCGACAAAGGCGGCTTGCTGTGGTATTACTTCATAATCGTCACCGGCGGACGAACTTTTTACTACGGCAACAATCCCGAACTTCTCGGCGGCGTCGGCGAACTTTACGACCATCAACCGCCCGCGTTCCAAATCACCGTTTACCAAAAAGGCGCGAAAACTCCCGACTGGTTTAAACATGCCGTCATGTACCAAATTTTCCCCGACAGATTTTATCGCGACGGAAATGCCATTGTCGAAAAATCCGGCGCGGTCTTTCACGCGAACTGGAGCGATGACCCCGTTTACTTCAAAGACCCCGACACGAAAGAAATTATCGCGTATGACTTTTTCGGCGGAAATCTGCGCGGCGTCGAAAAGAAACTCGACTACCTCAAGGAGCTGGGAATTTCGGCGATTTATTTCAATCCCGTTTTTGAATCGGAGAGCAACCACCATTACGACACGGGCGATTATCACAAGATTGACCCGATACTCGGCACGAATGAAGATTTTAAACATCTGATTGACGTTGCGAAGTCAAAAGGCATCCGAATCATTATCGACGGCGTTTTCAGTCACACGGGCTCCAACAGCAAATATTTCAACCGCAAAGGCACCTATGACACCGTCGGCGCGTTTCAATCCAAAGATTCGCCGTACTACGATTGGTACAGCTTCAAAAATTATCCAACCGATTACGACAGCTGGTGGAATTTCAGCACGCTCCCGAACGTTCGCGAGACAACGCCGAGTTATATGGATTTTATCATTCGCGGCAAAGACAGCGTGTTGAAACATTGGATGCGCGAAGGAATCAGCGGCTGGCGTCTCGACGTTATCGACGAACTTCCCGCAGAATTTTCGCGCACGTTCTTTGCCGAGCTGAAAAAAATTAATCCCGACGCGGTTCTTATCGGCGAAGTTTGGGAGGACGCCTCGAACAAAATCGCTTACGGCGTTCAGCGGCAATATCTGTGCGGCTACGAAATGGATTCGGCGATGAATTATCCCCTGCGCGCTCACATCTTCGATTTCATTTTGGGACAGATTGACGGCGAACTTTGTATGCGGCGCATGGAGAGCTTGCGCGAAAATTATCCGAAAGAAAATTTCTACGCGATGATGAACTTAATCGCAAGCCATGATATTATGCGCCCCGTGACAATTTTCGGCGAGGCTCCGTATTACGACCAAATGCCCGCGATTGAGCAGTCAAAATTCCGTTTGGATGCGCAGGCCGAACAACTCGGCAAGGCGCGTTTGAAAATGGCGGCACTGTGGCAGATGACTTATCCGGGCGTCCCGTGCATTTACTACGGCGACGAACTCGGTATGCAGGGCTTCAAAGACCCGACAAACCGCAGACCGTATCCGTGGGGCGGCGGCGATAAAGAACTTTTGGCGACGTACAAAAAATTTATCAAACTCCGCAACGAAAAAGTTGTACTGCAGACGGGCGAACTTTTGCCGCTTCCGTCGAAAGGCGACATTGTTGCATTTGCCCGCGTCATTCGCAACGGCCACGACGTTTTCGGGCACGCGGCGGAAAATGATATTTATCTTGTCGCGTTCAACCGTTCGCGCCGCGCCAAAGAAGTTTCGTTCGACGTGAGCGACTTCGCCAACGGAGTTTTTGTCGACGCCTTCGACGAAAAAAATCCGAAAAGAAAATTCCCCGTCGCTCGCGGGCGCGTCCTGTTCAAACTGGAGGCACTTGAAGGAATTCTGTTGCACCACGTCCCGCAACAACAAAATTACGATCGCCGCGCAGGAATTCTTTTGCACCCGACAAGTCTGCCGTCGAAATACGGCATCGGCGATTTCGGCAAAGAGGCATTTGAGTTCGTTGACTTCCTCAAAGCGGCGGGACAATCCATTTGGCAAATTCTGCCGCTCAATCCCGTCGGCTTCGGTTATTCGCCGTATCAATCGCCGTCGGCGTTCGCGGGCAACCCGATGATGATTTCAATCGACGCGCTTATCGAAGACGGCTTACTTGACGAAAACGACGTGAAAGTTCCGCTCAAGCTCGGCAGGTCGCGTTGGGTTGAATTCGACAGCGTTGCCAAACTCAAAGACACTGCGCTCAGAAAAGCTTTCGAGAATTTCAAAACTCGGCTCACGACGGATGAAAAACTTGACAAGGCGTTTAAAATTTTCTGCAAGGAGCAAGCTTATTGGCTGGACGATTACGCCCTTTTCGCCGCGATTAAGCAACAACACGGCGGCGGCTATTGGGTCGAGTGGGACAGCAAAATCAAACAGCGCGACAAAAAAACTTTGGCGACGCTCAAAAAAGATCTCGCGGACGAAATTTTGTTCACGCAGTTTGAACAGTTCATCTTTGAACAGCAGTGGCAAAAACTTCACAAATACGCGCTTGACTTCGGAATTCAAATTTTGGGCGACATGCCGATTTTCGTTTCGGCGGACAGCGCGGACGCTTGGGCGAATCAGCAAGAATTCCAACTCGACAAAGAAGGTCATCCCGAAAAAGTCGCGGGAGTTCCGCCCGATTATTTCAGCGCGACGGGACAGCTTTGGGGCAACCCGCAATACGATTGGGACGAAATGGCGGCGACAAAATACAAATGGTGGAAACTTCGCTTCAAACGGCTTTATGAGCTGGTCGACATCGTGCGCATTGACCATTTCCGTGCCTTTGAATCGTATTGGTCGATTGACGGCAAAGCGACAACTGCAATTCACGGCGAATGGATTAAAGGTCCCGGCTTGAAATTTTTCAACGAAATTCGCAAAGAAATCGGCGACGCGCACATTGTCGCGGAAGATTTGGGAATTATCACGGACGCCGTTGACGAACTGCGCGAAGATTGCGGCTTCCCCGGCATGAAAGTTTTGCATTTCGCCTTGCACTACAACGAATACGGCCGAATCGGTTTCGTCGCGCCCGAAAATTCCGTAACCTACACCGGCACGCACGACAACAACACAACCGTCGGCTGGTTCATGGAGGACGTGGACAACGACAGCAAAGCCACGATTGCCGCGCTGGTTGATGCGGACGTTCGCCGTCCCGACGACGTTTGCCAAAAGCTGATTGAGTTTGCTTACGCGTCGAATTCGCGCTTTACGATTGTCCCGATGCAAGACGTTTTGAAACTCGACGGCAAAAATCGCATGAACACGCCCGGCACCGTCGGCACGAACTGGGGCTGGCGACTCAAGCCCGATTATTTGTCGGACGCGTCGGCGGACAAACTCAAAGCTCTGTGCAACAAATATTTGCGATAAGGGACAAGGGCGAAGGGACAAGGGACAAGTTTGACGTTGAAAACATTTGTCCCTTACCCTTTAACCTTTTCCCATTCCAAAGGAGACAACATGGCGGAAAAAACTTTTGTGGTCGAGAAAACTTGCCCGATTTGCGAAGAAACAACCCGCGTCGTCAAAGCTCGTTCGCGGCTCGCCGTTGTCAAACGCGACGAAGACGGTTGCGTTCATTACGAAGATTTCAACCCGTATTTTTACACGATTTGGACTTGCGAACATTGCGGCTTCGCGGCGGACGAAAAAACTTTCACGACGAAAATGCC
>CAMUZL010000073.1 GCA_947165185.1 uncultured Selenomonadales bacterium | reverse complement strand
ATTTTTTTGTCAACGCGGCAAAAAGTGTGCACGTCTGAAATTTTTATGGTACAATGCCGCGCAGAAAGATTTTGGGGGTGACGGCTGTGGATAACATTTTAAACTATCTGATAGTAATTCTGATGACGGCGGGCGTGATTTTCGGCGGCAAAGCTTTTTGGGACTGGAAAAAAAATCGTGTACCGCGTCTGGACTTGAAAGAACTTGAGGCGGAACGTGCGCAGTATCTGCAAGAAAACTTCGACAAGGCGACGCAAGATTTTAATTTCCTCGAAGAGGCGCGCCAAAATCTTCCCGACCGCGAACTTTCCGCGCAGCTGAATCAAATGCAACGGACGGCGAAAAGTTTGCTGGCTCATCTGGAAAAAAATCCCGAACGAATTGCGCTGGCGTACAAATTCATCGATTATTATCAAGACCGCGCAGTTAAAATCGTCAAGCAGTATCAAGAACTTGAGGAAACGCATTTGTCGACCGACAAAGTTCAGGATTTGAAAGCGCGCATGAAACAGACGCTTGCCGCGCTCGACGAAGCTTATCAAGATCAGTTTGAACACGTGCTCAACGACCAAATAATTTCCGCAGAAGCCGAACTCACCGTAATGGAGCAACAACTCAACGCGGAAGGTATAAAAACCAAACCGATTGACATCGGGCAAATGGACGAATACGGCAACGTGCGAATCGATACGGATTTGCTCGACCGCCCGATTGAACTTGAGCCGCCGCGAAAATTTATTCCAGCGCAGTCAATGCAAAAGCGCGTTCGTCGTCGCGGCGACAAGGAAGAAATTTTGCCGCCGTTTCCCGAAGAAGACCGCCCGCAAATTGTTCAGACGAAATTGATTCAATCCGCGCTGGCAATTTTCCTCGGCTCGTTCGGTGCGCACAAATTTTATCAAGGCAAAACTCTTCAGGGCGTGTTGTATTTCCTTTTGAGCTGGACGACATTGCCGATGTGGGTCAGTCTCGTCGAAGGAATTCGCTACCTGTTCATGCCCGTCGAAGATTTTTACGATCAATACGTTAAAAGGGACAAGGGACAAGGGAGAAGGGACAAGTGACAAGGGAGAAGGGACAAGTGAAAAATTTTAAAACTATTCTCCCCTCTCCTTTCTCCCTTCATACCACAGATTATTTTTCGGAGGTTGATATTTATGGCAGAAATAAATCTTGAATCGTTGATGGCGAAGAAAAAAACCGAAGCTCAAACTCAAGCCGTCGCAGTTGTGGAGCCGGCAAAAGAAATCGAAACTGTGACGCAACAGGTTGAAACGCTTTCGCCCGCAGATCTCGCCAAAGTGCAATCGATTAAAGACGCAATCGACTTGACGGAATCAAGCACGGTTTTGACTTTCGGTGCGCCCGCTCAAAAAGAAATCGCCCAATTTTCCGACAGCATCTTGACGAAAGTTCGCGCAAAAGATTCGGGCGATGTCGGCGCGTTGCTTAACGACCTTGTCGGCAAAGTCAAAGGCTTCGACGTGACGAAAAAAGAAGACGCCGGTTTTATCAGCCGCATTCCGATTATCGGTTCGCTCGTCGGCAAGGCGGAAGACAAAATCGATAACTTGATGCAGGGCTATGAAAAACTTTCGACGCAGGTTGAAAAAATTCAAGCCGGTCTTGAGAACGCCAAAGTCAAAATGATGGAAGATGTCGTAATGTTCGACACGCTGTACAAAAAAAATTTGGATTACTTCAAGCAGTTGCAACTGTACATTCGCGCCGGCGAAGAAAAATTGGACGAAATGCGCACGACGACACTGCCGGCACTTCACGCGCAGGCGGCGGCTTCCGGCGACCCGATGGCCGTGCAAGTCGTCAGCGATTTTGAACAGAGCGTCGACCGTTTCGAGAAAAAACTTCACGACTTGAAGTTGAGCAAAACTCTTGCGATACAAACCGCGCCGCAAATTCGTTTGATTCAAAACAACGACCGCGCATTGATTGACCGCGTGCAGTCGGCGATTTATCACACAATCCCGCTGTGGAAAAATCAGCTGGTTATCGCGCTGGGACTTTCGCGGCAAAAAGAAGTTATCGAAATGCAACGGGCGGTTGCCGACGCGACAAACGATTTACTTCGCCGCAACGCCGAAATGCTCAAGCAAAATTCAATCGACACGGCAACGGCGAACGAACGCGGAATCATCGACATTGAAACCGTCAAGAAAGTCAACGAAGATTTAATCTCGACGATTGAAGAAACGCTCCGAATTCAGCGCGAAGGTCGCCAAAAACGTCAGGCGGCGGAAAAAGAACTCGTCGCGATTGAAGGCCGCTTGAAAGACGCACTTTTGAAAAACGCCACGAATCATTGACGAAAGGAAATCCCCATGCGCGAAACGGCAGGTCTACCGGCAGGAATTTTGGCTTACGTTGCATCACTGTTTTTCATTCTGCTGTTGTGTCAAAAAATTTTCGTCGCGCCGGAAGATTGGTCGCGGCTGATAACGTTCGGGACTTCGTTGCTCTCGTTTCAACTCGCAATCACGGCGACGGAAAAATTTTCCACGTTGACGGGCGTTAAAATCGTCGCGTTATTTATTGTGGCGTTCCAGATAATAATTTTGGGCGCGGACTTGCTCGGAACTTTTTCCGACGTGCTGAAAACTTTGGAGGGCAACAACGAAACTCCCGCAGATATTTTTGTGAAATACGTTGCAACGATTTGGGATTCAAAAATTTGCGCGGGCGTGACGAGCGTCCTTGCGCTGTGGACGGTGAGCAAATAAGGGACAAGGGACAAGGGAAAAGGGACAAGGGTTTTGAACTTCTCCCTTTCCCCTTCTCCTTTCTCCCTTACAAAGGTGATGATTGATGAAAAATGACAGAGCCTTCGTTCAAAGTCGAATCACGAAGCTGGTTTTGTTTTTGCTGGGATTAATCGTCGTGATTGTAATTCGTTACGGCTGGTTGCAACTTGTTCAAGGCAGCGAACTTGCCGAAAGAATGCGTTGGCAAGTCGGGCACGATTATTCCGTTCAGTCCCCACGAGGCGCGATTATCGACAGACACGGGCGCGAACTTGCGGTCAGCACGATGACGAAATCGCTGTTCGTCGACCCCAATCACGTGGAAAATCCCGCCGAACTTGCCAAAGATTTGGCTCCGCTTGTCGACAAAACCGAACAGGAAATTTTGGACGACATTGCCGTCGGCGGCGGCTTTTCGTGGGTGAAACGTCGGCTTGAGCAATCCGAATACGAGGCGATTCGCAAGCTGATTCGCGAAAAAAATTACGCCGTTTGTTTGGGTTTCCGCGACGAGGCGAAACGATACTACCCCAATGACGTTCTTGCCGCAAATGTTTTGGGCTTCGTCGGCACGGACGACAAAGGTCTTGACGGCATTGAACAGGCGTTGGACAAATATATCAAGGGCGAAGTCACCGAGTCTTTCATTTACGCCGACACGCAGGAACGCCCGATACTCGAATCAATTTTCACGCCGAGCGGCTACCAAGGCGACAGGTGCAAGACGATTCAGCTGACGATTGACAGCGCGATTCAATTTATCGTCGAACAGGAACTTGATCGCGCAATGGCGGAAAATTCTCCGCTTGCCATAACTTGCATTGCGATGAATCCGCACACGGGCGAAATTTTGGCGATGGCTAATCGTCCGTCGTACAATCCCAATCGCTTTTGGGATTACGATCAGGAAGTTTGGAAAAATCGTGCAGTGTCTTACATTTATGAGCCCGGCTCCACGTTCAAAGCGGTAGTTGCGGGCGCGGCGTTGCAGGAAGGTCTTGTATCGCCGAATCAAACTTTCGTCGACCCGGGCTATGTCATGGTTTCGGGCAAGCGAATTCAAAACTGGAACGGTTTGAGTTTCGGCACGGTGACTTTCGCGGACGTGGTTAAACAATCGCTCAACACGGGCTTTGCTCTCGTCGGTTTGGATTTGGGCGCGGACAAATTAATCAGCTACGCAAAACTTTTCGGCTTCGGCGAATTGACGGGCATTGAACTTCCCGGCGAAGAGGCGGGACTTTTGTACGAGGCGGACGAAATGGTTGACTCCGACATCGCGACAATGGCTATCGGGCAAAGTATCGCCGTCACGCCGTTGCAACTCATCACGGCTTTTTGTGCGATTGCCAACGACGGAATTTTGTTAAAGCCGCACATCGTCAAGCAAATTAAAAATGCGAACGGCTCCATTTACAGCGAAACGCACGTCGAAGAAGTTCGGCGCACGATTGATTCCGCGACAGATAAAACTTTGGTTGGCTTGCTTGAACAGGTCGTTGCTTCCGGCGGCGGCGGCAAAGCTTCCGTTCGCGGCTACAGAATCGCGGGCAAAACCGGCACCGCGCAGAAAGTCAGCGAATACGGTCTCGGCTACAGCGAAGGAAAATATATCGCGTCGTTTTGCGGATTCGCGCCCGTTGAAAATCCGCAAATCGCTTTGCTTGTGATGATTGATGAACCTTACGGAACTTTTTACGGCGGACAAATTGCGGCACCCGTTGCGGGCAGAATTTTTTCGCAAGTTTTCCGTTACCTGCGGATTGAGCCGTCGGATGCGCCGTTAGGTTTGGACGCGGACGAAATCAGCGACGAGGTCGGCACGGGTGACGCGTCGATTCAAGGTGTGCCGCAACGTCGAGAGACGCCCAAAGAAATTGAGCCGAAAGTTGACACGCCGAAGGAAGAGGAACAACTTGACCCGAATTTGGCTCGCGTGCCAAGTTTTTACGGCAAAAGCATTCGTGAGGCGGCGCGGCTTGCCAACGAGGCGGGTCTTGCCTTCGAGGCGGACGGCTCCGGTTTCGCCGTCGAACAAAGTATTGCGGCGGGCGAAATCGTTGACAAAGGCACGGCGATCAAAGTTCATTTCAGCCCTTAAATCGGAGGTCTGCTTATGAAAATTTTCAACCCTAAAAGCTCAAAGCTAAAAGCTAAAAGCTTCTTTGCAACGTTGAGTTTATTCGTGCTGATGAATTTCGGGACGTGCGCGGCGGAAACGATTCACGTCACGGGGAGCGGCAACACCGAACGCATGGCGATTCACAACGCGCTGAGACTTGCCGTCGAACAAAAATTCGGCGCAGTCGTCAACTCAAAAACTTTCGTCAAAGATCAAATGCTGATGGCCGACGAAAATTCCGTGGACAGCAACGGATTTGTCACGCGTTACAAAATTATTTCAAGCCGCGTCGTGAACGGAATTTACATTGTCGAACTTGACGCGGAACTTTCCGATAAAATTTCTTCGCGGCTGACGGACGTTGAAAAAAAATCTCTCGTCGACGTGAACGCGGACAATCCCCGAATTGCGGTTGCGGCTTTTGATTCAAGCGGGCGACGTTGCCCGGCTGTCGAAAACGAAATTGTTTCCGCGCTCAAACGGCAGGGCTTCACGCGCACGGTTGATTTGGAGCAAGTCAATCGCGCCGTTCGTCAAAGAATTATTTCCGCTTCCGGCGACAAAGAACTTTGCAAAACTTTGGCGAACGATTTCCACGCGGATTGTCTTGTTGTCGCGGACGTGAAAAATTCGGGCAATGCCGTTGAAATTTCAAGCCGCTTGATTGCGCTGAACACGGGCGAAATTATTTTTGCGGGAAGTTCCTCGGGCGGCGGAGAATTTCTTTCGGCAAATGACGCGCTCAAATTTGCTTCGCGACGTGCGGCGGGTGAAATTTCTTCTGCCGCGTTTAAATCCGCCGCGCAGATTGAACGGCACGTCACGTTGCTGGTAACAAAAAATACGTTCGAGCAACTCGGCGGCACGTTGACCGCTGTGCGCGAACGCATCAAAAATATTTCGGGCGTGAACGACGCCTTTGCCCGCAAGTTGAGCACAAGTTTGGAACTGGATATTGACTTCGACGGAACAGCCGCCGACTTCGCTCAACTGCTTGAAATTTTCGGGCTGAAAATTTTGGAACTGGGCGCGTCCTTCGTCAAGATTTAATCGAACGAAAAAATTTTCCCCGCCGTTGATGACGGGGATTTTTTGTTGCAATAAAGTTTTGAGCTGATAAAAATTTTATTGCAGCTTGGAATATTGTTCATCGTCGACGGGCTCCAACCACTCGTTGGAAGAATTTTCGGCGGGAATTTCAACGGCAAGATGAGAAAACCAACTGTCGGTCGCCGCGCCGTGCCAGTGCTTGACTTCGGGCGCAATGTTCACCACGTCGCCAGGTTTGAGCGATTGCGGAGATTTGCCCCACTCCTGATACCAGCCGCGTCCGCCCGTCACCAAAAGAATTTGTCCGCCTTTGTGGTGAATGTGCCAGTTGTTGCGGCAACCGGGCGAAAAAGTCACGTTATGAATCGCGCCGCCGACTTTCGTCAGCGGGTTCAAGTACGCCTGCCCAATGAAATATTTGCTGAACTGTTCGGGCAGGGGGTTGCCGACTTCAAACACGCTCGGATTTTTAATTTCGCTCACGTTATCACTCTCCAAAAAATTTTTCGACGCCGTAACGCTCAACGGTCGCCGAATCGATAAAAAAATTTTTCAGCTTGCAACTTGTTCCTTCGGGCGACGGGGATTAACGCGGCGGAATTGTTTCAACTCCTCGTCGGTGAGTTTCGGACAATCTTCGTCGTAAACAATATCGTCGTCGCTCATTTGCTTGAGAGCTTCGAGACGCGCTATTTGCTCCTCCGTCAGCGGCTGTCCCTTACGCAAAATATAAGTCACCGTTGCCATAGTACTCCATCCTTTCTTTTTTGTCGGCTCGTCGTGCGGAAATCAGACGAATATTTTCACCGCGTTCGGTGTAAATGACGAATAAAATTTCGTTCACCATTCCGATGACTTGCCACCTGTCCTCGTCGTCCGAATGCTCTTCGTCGCGCCGTTCAATTCGGTTTTCGTCGAAAAAGATTTGCGCCGCGTCAGTGAAATCTACACCGTGTTTGTGCAAGTTGATTTGATTTTTTTCGTCGTCCCACTCGAAGACGAGATCATTAATTGTCGTTTCCATGATTCGTCAACCAATCTTTTGCCGCAGAAATCTGCGCGTCGACTTGCTCATAGGACGTGCCGCCCAAAGAATTCCGAGCCGCCACGCAAGTTTCGGGCTTTATCGCGTCGAAAATATCCACGTCGAACAGCGGCGAAAATTCTTTGAACTCTTCAAGCGTCAAATCCTTGAGATAAATTCCGTGCGCAATGCAGGCGTGAACGAGCTTGCCCGAAACTTCGTGCGCTTGGCGGAACGGCAGATTTTTTTTGACGAGATAATCCGCCACGTCGGTTGCGTTGCT
This sequence comes from uncultured Selenomonadales bacterium, assembly GCA_947165185.1. Lineage (GTDB taxonomy): Bacteria > Bacillota > Negativicutes > Selenomonadales > Selenomonadaceae > Quinella. Next base: position 2,403 of record CAMUZL010000073.1, on the reverse strand, counting down.
GAAATCTTCTTCGACGGCACGGCGCATGTTTTCGCGACGAACTTTCATGCCCGCGACAATCTGCGCGAAGACTGCCAGCGAAAATTTCACGGTGTCGAGCGCGTCGAAAACGCCTTCTTTGTCTTCCTGCAAGTCTTTGTTGTAAGCGAGCGGCAAAGCTTTGACCGTCATAAGCAACGCCGTCAAATGTCCGACAACGCGTCCCGTCTTGCCGCGAACCAGTTCCGGCACGTCGGGATTTTTTTTCTGCGGCATCATGGATGAGCCCGTGCAATGCGCGTCGTCCAGCTCAATGAAACTGAATTCGCGACTGCACCATAAAATTATTTCTTCGCTCAAGCGGGACAGGTGAACCATCAAAATCGACGCGGCGGACAAAAATTCCAGCAGATAATCACGGTCGCTGACTGCGTCCAAACTGTTCGAGTAAATCGCTCCGAAGTTCAATTCACGGGCGACAAAATTTCTGTCAATCGGAAAAGTCGTGCCCGCCAACGCGCCGGCTCCGAGCGGCATTAAATCTGCGCGTTGATAAACTCCGTCGAAGCGTGCGAAATCCCGTTGCAACATGGAAAAATACGCCAGCAGATGATGAGCGAACAAAATCGGTTGAGCGCGTTGAAGATGCGTGTAGCCGGGAAAAATCACGTCACGATTTTTTTCGGCGGCTTTGACAAGTTCCGTCTGCAAATTCAAAATCAGCCGCTGAACTTCGCGAACTTGTCGGCGCATGTAAAGATGTGTGTCAAGCGCGACTTGGTCGTTGCGACTTCGTGCCGTGTGAAGTCGTCCGCCCGCCTCGCCGATTGCGTCCGTCAAAACTTTTTCAACGTTCATGTGAATATCTTCAAGCGCGACGCTGAAATCGAATTTGCCCGCGTCAATGTCCGACAAAATTTTTTGCAAGCCCGCGCAGATTTTTTCGGCGTCGTCGTCGGAAATAATTTTTTGTGCCGCCAACATTTTCGCGTGCGCCTGCGAACCTTCGATGTCTTCGCGATACATGCGCTTATCGAAATTTATTGACGCCTGAAACTCGTTAATCATTTCGTCGGTGGATTTTTCAAATCTGCCGCCCCACAAGCGTGACGCTTGACCCGGTTGACGCGATTCGCTCTCTCGTTGCTCGGAGTTTGTCGCCGCGTTCGGAGTACCCGATTGCAGTTGATTGATTTTGTTGTTCATAATTTCCCGCCCTCCTCGACCGCAAATAAATTATTTCTTGTTGACCAACGCACGAACTTTCAGCGGCAGGCCGAACAGATTGATAAAGCCCGTCGCGTCCGCCTGATTGTAAACGTCGTCATGCTCAAACGTCACGAATTCTTGACTGTAAAGCGAATAATCGGATTTCGCGCCCGCCGAAATGATGTTGCCCTTGTAAAGTTTCAGCCGAACGGTGCCGGTGACGGTCTTTTGAGTTTCGTCGACGAACGCCGCAAGAGCTTCGCGCAGGGGACTGAACCACATGCCGTCGTAAACCAATTCGCCGTATTTAACGCCGACATGTTGTTTGAAATGGAACGTCGCACGGTCAAGGCAGAGATATTCCAATTCGCGATGCGCGTAGTACAAAATCGAGCCTGCGGGATTTTCGTAGACGCCGCGAGATTTCATGCCGACGAGACGATTTTCGCAGATGTCGACGATACCGACGCCGTTTCTTGCGCCGATTTCGTTGAGCTTCGTGACGAGTTCAACCGCGCCGAGTTTTTCGCCGTTGACTGCAACGGGCACGCCGCTTTCAAAATCAACGGAAATTTCTTCGGGCTTGTCGGGCGCATCTTCGGGCGCGACGCTGATGAGGAACATTTTATTTTGCGGAGCGTTCCACGGATCTTCAAGGTCGGAACCTTCGTGCGACAGGTGCCAAATGTTTCTGTCCATGCTGTAAGTTTTGTTCGCGGCGGCAATGGGGATGTCGTGCGCTTTTGCGTAAGCGATTTCGGCTTCGCGTGAATCCAAATCCCATTCGCGCCACGGAGCGATAATTTTCAGTTCGGGCGCGAGAGCTTTGACCGTCAACTCGAAACGGACTTGGTCGTTGCCTTTGCCCGTCGCGCCGTGAGCAACCGCGTCGCAACCTTCCGCCAAAGCAACTTCGACGAGACGTTTTGCGATAATCGGGCGTGCGAAAGAAGTTCCGAGCAAATATTTTTCTTCGTAAGTCGCGCCGGCTTTGAGCGTCGGGAAAATGTAATTTTCGATGAAATCTTTGGTGAGGTCGGCGATGAAAACTTTCGACGCGCCGGACTTCAAAGCTTTGTCGTGCACGACGTTGAGTTCGTCGCCCTGCCCGACGTCCGCGCAAACCGCAATGACTTCGCAGCCGTAATTTTCTTTGAGCCACGGAATGATAACCGACGTATCCAAACCGCCGCTGTAAGCGAGTGCAACTTTTTT
>CAMUZL010000072.1 GCA_947165185.1 uncultured Selenomonadales bacterium | reverse complement strand
GGCAAAAAAGTTTCACTCGAACGACTGAACGCCGCATTGCAAAATCTGCGCGGCTAAAAATTTTTGTCCCGTCACTGCTAACCTGCAATGTTGCGGGATTTTTTTTTATCGGAGGAAAATATTTTGCTCAACATTAAAGTTTTCGGGATTGTCCAAGGCGTCGGCTTCCGTCCGTTCGTGAGCAGAATTGCCGCCGCGAATAAAATTTTCGGCACCGTCGCGAACAAAGGCTCTTACGTCGAAATTTTTGCTCAAGGTTCCAATGACGCGTTGAAAAATTTTTTATCGGATTTGCGGCGAAAAGCTCCCGCTCGTTCCGCGATTTTGAAAGTTGACGTGACGGAATTGCCCGACGAAAATTTTTGCGACTTCAAAATCGTCGAAAGTGTTCACGAAGTCGGCGACATTTTCGTTTCGCCCGACATTGCAATTTGCGAAAACTGCAAGCGCGAACTTTTCGACCCGAACGACCGCAGATTTTTGCACCCGTTTATAAATTGCACGGCTTGCGGTCCGCGCCTGACGATTTTGGAAAATATGCCCTACGACCGCGAAAGAACGTCGATGAAAATTTTTCCGATGTGTAAATCGTGCGCCGAAGAATATTTTTCGCCCGAAAGTCGCCGCTTCGACGCTCAGCCGATCTGTTGCAACGATTGCGGTTGCGAAACTTTTTTGCTCGGAAAAAATCTGCGCGGGCACGACGCGATTAAACACGTGCGAAAAATTTTGTCGGCGGGCGGAATTGTCGCGATTAAAGGTATCGGCGGATTTCACCTTGCCTGCGACGCGAAAAATTTTTCCGCCGTCCAACGGCTCCGCGAATCAAAAACGCGTCCGACAAAACCTTTCGCCGTGATGTTCCGCGACATTGAATCAGTCAAGCGCGAATGCATTTTGACCGATGAGCAAAAAAATTTTCTCGACAGCCCGCAGAAACCGATTGTTTTGTTAGGGATAAGGGACAAGGGACAAGGGACAAGTGTTGCGGAAAACGTCGCGCCCGAAATTAATCGGCTCGGCGCAATGTTGCCGTACACGCCGTTACATTTGCTGATTTTCGATTTCCCGAACGACGAAATAAAAAATTTTCCCGACTCGCTGGTTATGACGAGCGGGAACCCGTCCGGCGTGCCGATTTCGATTGACGACGACGACGCGCAGAAAAATTTCGGATTCTGCGACGCGATTTTGACGCACGACAGAAAAATTTTGCTCCGCGCAGATGATTCCGTTATGGATTTCGTCGACAACCGCCCGTCGATGATTCGTCGAAGTCGCGGATACGCTCCGTTGCCGATTTTTTACGACGCGCCCGAAAAATTTTCCGTGCTTGCGATTGGCGGCGGCAACGTGACGTTGCATCCGGTTGGTTCAACGGTCGAAAAAATTTCGGCGTCAAAAAAATTTTCCGTGTTGGCTATCGGCGGAGAACTCAAAAATACTTTTTGCCTCGCGAAAAATAATTTGCTGTATGCTTCGCCGTATATCGGTGATGTCGGCGATTTGCGCACGGTTGAAGTTTTGGAACGTTCGATTGACCGCATGAAAAATTTGCTGGAAATTTCGCCTGAAGTCGTTGCCTGCGACAAACACCCGCGTTACCAGACGACCGCGCTTGCCGAAAAAATTTCCAAAAATCTTGACGTGCCGTTGATAAAAATTCAGCATCACTACGCGCACATTTTGAGCTGTCTGGCGGAAAATAATTTTCGCGGCGAAGTTATCGGCGTGGCGTTCGACGGGACGGGCTTCGGCGACGACGGCACCATTTGGGGCGGCGAATTTTTTATCTGCGACACGAAAACTTACACGCGGGCGGCTCACGTCAAAAGTTTCGTGCAGGCGGGCGGCGATAAATCTGCGCGGGAAGGCTGGCGAATTGCGGCGGCGCTGATGAAAAATTTCGACACGGCACGTGAATTAAATTTGGCGACCAAAGCTGAACTTGACGGGCAAAAATTTCTGCTCGAAAAAAATCTTAACTGCGTGACCTCGACGAGTGTCGGCAGAATTTTCGACGCCGTTGCCGCCGTGCTGGGCATTTGCAAAATTTCAACTTATGAAGGTGAAGCCGCCATGAAGTTGCAGGCCGCCGCCGAACGTTCCGACAAAAAATTTTCGGCGCGATTCATGCAGACCGATGAGCTTTTCGACGAAATTTTAAATCGCAGATTTGACGGCGAAAACATTTGCGACTTGGCGAAATTTTTCCACGAAAGTTTAGCCGAATTCACCGCGCAGGTTTGCGAAGATTTGAGCTTGCGGACAAAAATAAAAACCGTCGCATTGAGCGGCGGCGTATTTCAAAATTCGTTATTGAGTTCGTTGACGGCTCAAAAAATTTGTCGACGCGGGCTGAAAGTTTTACGTCACGAATTGATTCCCGCGAACGACGGCGGAATTTGTTACGGGCAGGCCGTTTTCGCGATGAATTTTAAAGATTTTTGAGCGTCAAACAAAATTGTTCCCCCGCTTTTAAAGCGGGCGGGCAAGCCGTTCACGCACGAGCTATTTTGTGAAATCAATTCGGCATTCAAACATGCGATGCCACGGATTCGACAAAATAAAATTTGTCCAGTGCGGGAAATTTTTCGCGGCGAATTCCTGCATAAGTTGATTTTCGCGGGCAGTAATTTCCGCTTCGTGTTCGCCCAAATGCAGATAAATTTGATGTCCGTCGGGCAGTTTGGAAAGTTCGGCGGCAATTTCCGTGCGAACATTCGCTTGATAAGCCCAGTCGTCCAAAAATCTGCGGGCAAGCAGTTTATCAATCGATTGACGGTTCATTTTTTTTGCCAAAATTCCCGTGCCGAGCGCAAAGCCCGAAGTGTTCGTCGCAGTATTCCAGCCGCCGTAACTCTGCAATTTGAACAGCAAATTTTTATCGCGCAGTTGCTCCATCAAAAAATTGTCGGCTCCGTTCGCGCAAATGACATCGGCGACACCGACGGGCAAATTTTTGTTGACGGCGTCTTCAACCATTGTGGAAAATTTTTTTGCGTTGCGGCGGAAATATTTTTGTTCGCCCTTCGTCAACTGTTGCGGCGGTAAACTGTTGTGGAACTCGAAAGTTTTGCCTTTGGGGTCGGTGTTGACGAGCAAGACGAAATCGGCGCGTTCGGAATTTTTCACAAACATGCCGCCGGCGATAATAATTTCGTCGCGAATCGAATTGCCGAGGTGTTCGTCCGAAAAATCGGGAATTGTCTTTTCGCCGACGCCGCGATTGAATTGCACGCTCACAAACGGCAAAGTTGCGCTCAAATCGTTGACGGCGCGTGTCAAAAGCAACATGGCGTATTCGTCAATGCCCGCGTGCGATTGCGCTTTGAGCTTGTCGACGCCGATTTGTTTCATGTACGCGAGCAACTGAAGATTTTCGCGGTGCGTTTGGCTCAGCGGCGCATTGTCGTCGCGTCCGATAATGAAATAATCGATAATCCCCGCGTGCGTGAAGTCGAGCAATTTTTTCGTCGCGGACAAATTTTTTTCGCGGCGGGCAAACCAATCGCTCAAAATATCGGCGGGAAGATTTTTTTCGTAAGTTTCAAGCTGAGCTTTTTCCTTGCCGGTGAGCTTGGAATTTTCGCGCTTGTCGAGCAGTCGCGTGTACTGAAAAATATCACCGCCGTATTGCCCGTAATAGTCGGGCTCTTCGATGTCGCCGGGCGTGCCGAATTTTGGCGTGCGCATGAGTGAGCCGAACAAATACAAATGCAACGACGGATTTTTTTCGCGCAGAGTTTTAAAATTTTCGACGCGTGCCAATAAAATCTCCTGCGAAATTTTGTGCGAACGTGACGGAATCAATCCGCCGTAAAGCAACGCATCCGAGGAAACGACTGCCGCGTCGGCGACGGGCGCATTTTCGTTCATCCATTGCCAAAGTTCGTCGGGGCGCGTCAAAAGTTCTTCGGGCGGCGACAAAATTTCGTAACCGAGTTGCGCGACGACTTCTGCGGGCTGTTGCGACGAAACGGGGCGATTGTCGTGCGGGACGAACAAAATTGTTTCGGCGTGCGCGTGTGCCGTGACGAAAAAAATCGCGGCGAGTGTCAGGAAAAATTTTTTCAGCAATGAAATCACTTCCTTAAAAATTTTTTGGACAGCTTAACACGTGAAAATTTTTTTATCAAACGCAACCGTAATTTGGAGCCGTCACGACTTCACTTCGCGCCCGAAATTTTCTTTTGCCAAAAGTTCTTCGACGAGCCGCAAAACATCTTCGTGAATGTCTGTTGTGCTCCGCGCAAAATTCACGTCCGCGCAGTTGACGACTTTCCAGTTGTATTTCGCCGCGATTTCCCGATAAATTTCGTAAGCTTTTTTCATGAACGCCGCGTCACTTTCGTGAATGTCTTCGCGCCCGCGTTGTCGGCGGAGAATTGCGGAAATTTCGGGCGGCATATCCAGAAAAATCGTCAAATCGGGTCGCGGCAAGCCGAAATGTTTATATTCCAGTTCGTCGAGCCACGCGAAAAATTTTGTGCGCTCAGTTTTTTTATTCAACTTTGCCGCTTGATAAGCCATGTTCGAGCCGACATAACGATCGCTTAAAATCAGGCCGCCCTCGTTGTAAAAATCTTTCCACTCGAAGAAATCGGCAAATCTGTCAACCGCGTAGAAAGTCGCCGCCGCGTAGGGGTTGACGTCCGCCGCCGAGCCGCCGAAATCTCCGCGCAGATACATTTTTATCAACGCGGAGGCTTCGGATTCGTAATTTGGAAAACTCACACGCCTGACTTTAACTTCCAAATCGCGCAGGCGTTCAAAAAGTTTTCGCGTCTGCGTTGCCTTGCCCGAACCGTCCGAACCTTCGATGACAATCAGCTTGCCCATGTCGAATGCCCCCTCTGCAAAAATTTTTGTGACGAAAGTAATTGCGCAAGTATTTGACGCAACGCCGAATTTTCCTGCTACACCTGCTTACAAAAAAATAAACGCCCGACTTTCGAGCGTTCGGAAAAAAATTTCGCTTTGTCAAACGGGACGAATGAAATCGCTGATTGAAAGCTTTTTGTTCGGGTCAATAATTTTTTCATCGTCGGTCGAAATTTTTTCGTCGTCGCGAACGGGCGTGTCGTCGTCGAGCGGCTTGAATTCCATGCCGTCGGGCGTTTTTAAAATAACTTCGAGTTTGTCGCCGCTCGTGACGGGGTCGGCGAAGTCGACGGGAATTCCGTTGACTTTGATGACGAAACTGACGCGACTTTTCGGCGGGGGCGGTTTGAAGTTCACGGCAAGGAGCGCGTCCGAAACCATGACGGAAGATTTTTCTTCGCGTTCGTAAATAATATCTGCGCCGTCTTCGATAATCGTGTTTTCGTTGGAAATTCGCCCGTTGACGCTCAAAAGCATCGTTATCGACGTGGGGATTTTATATTCCTTGTCGTTGTAGAAAATTTTTATCGCGGAAGCGGTCGTCTCGTCCTTGAGAATTTCGGCGAGCTTGAGCGCGTCATTCGGCACGTATTCAATCGCGTCGCCCGCATGAACAATTTCGTTGATGTCGGCGCGTTCGGCGTTGCAGAAAATTTCGGGCGTGCAGACATGATGAGATTTTTTGCCGTTCAAAGTGTAGTGAATTTTTTTTCCGGCGGGCGGATAACCCGACAATCTCAAAACTTCGCCGATTGTGCGCTTTGACTTGGTGTTTAAATCGTCGCCGTCTTGCAATACACGCGTCGGCAAACTGACTTCGTCGTTGACCAAAAGTTTCGGCGTGACGGAAAAACTTTTGCCGTTGACGAGCACCGCAAACGTCGGGTCGACGGCTATCACGTCTTCGATTTTAAGTTGCGGAGTTATGCCGTCTTCGCCGCGGTCGATTTTTATTTGGCAATTATTTTCCAGCGGCGTTTCAAGCGTGGCGGGCTTGTCGTTCATGGTGATTCGCGCAAAAGTTCCCATTGAGCCGGGGAAAAATTTTTTATCGCCGTTGAGCGTAATCATCACGCCGAGACCGGGCTTGCCGTTAAATTTTTTGTAATCGAGTCCCGCGCTCAAAATCGCGTCACTGACCGTCAGTTCGCGGAAGTGGAACAAATTCAAATCTTCGCCGTTAATTACGACGTTGAAGAAATGGAAGCTGTCCGAAGAGGCGATTTTCAAAATTCCGAGCGGCGTGGCGGCGTCGGGCGATTCGAGTTCTTCGGGAATATTTTTAATTCCTTCGACGTTCGAGGGCGTGCGCACTGCCACACGGTCAAGTGGCAAATTTAATTCCTGCGCGACGAATTTGTTTAAATCGGGCGTCAAAGCACCGCCGCCGACCAAAAGCAGAGCTTGAGGCGGTTCGTTGTTGTTGAGTTCCAAAATCGTGCGGGAAATTGCTTTGGCGATATTGGCGACGTTTTCGGCGATTGGCGCGAGAATTTCTTCCGCCGTGAGTTCGTAGCCGCGTCCGAGAATGTCGCTGAACATTGCGCCTTCGCCGTTGGTTGCCTTGCGTTTAATTTCTTCGGCAACGTTGAAGTCGAGCAAAAATTTTTGCGAAATGGCTTCGGTGACTTCGTCGCCCGCGAGCGGCACCATCCCGTAAGCGATAACGGATCCGTTTTTCGTGATTGCAACGTCGGAAGTACCCGCGCCGATGTCAACCAAAACAATATTTAAATGTCGCATTGACGGCGGAACAAGCACGTTAATCGCGGCTATCGGCTCCAAAGTTAAAGCGCGAACGTCAAGCCCCGAATAAGTCAGCGCGGTTTGCATTGAGTCGACGACTTGACGCGGCAGAAACGTTGCGATAACTTTTGTCTTGGCGATTTTGCCGCGTTGCCCGATTAAACTTTTCAGGCGAATTCCGTCAAGTTCGTATTGGATGATGCTGAAACCGACACAGTAGTAAATTTTCGCGTCGATTTTCTTTTCGCTTGTCAGTTGCGATTGCGCAAGCTGAACGGCGGCGAAATTCAAACTGCTTTGAACTTCGTCGGTTATCAGCCCGTTGACTTCGAGCGTGGCTTCGGCAGTCATTGTGTAGAGCGCACGACCTGCCGCCGCGATAGCCGCGCTTTTGAGTTCGCCGACCTGTTGCGCCAAAAAATTTTTCACGCGAATAATTACTTCGGCGACTTGCGGCACGTCGTGAATTTGTCCGTCGAGCATGGCGCGGCTGGAATGTTCGAGTCGATACGTGGCGATAACGTTCATTTGCCCGTCGTCGTCCTGTTCGGCGACAATGCCGATAACCGAGCGCGTGCCTATGTCGAGCGCAAAAATTTTTTCGCGTCCGTCGTTCTTGTAATTTTTTCTGCGGCGACGTTTGGGCGCGGTTGAATCCGTCGAAACTTTTTTGCGTGTGCGCTTCACGGGAATTTTTTCGGCGGCGTCAATTTTTTTGTCCGTCATAAAGATTTTCTCCTTGTCGATAAAGGTTATTGCGTTTATTTCGCGAATCAACCAGATAATCCTTTAAAAAGCAATGAGGAATTTGGAATGAGGAATGTGAAATGTTTTCGTGTGATAATTCCTAATTCCACATTCCTAATTGATTGAAAGGCGGTGCGAATATGACGGGCAACAGAGAAGTCATCACCGGCGGAGATTTTAAGCGCATGGTCTCCGGCGCGTACAGCGAATTTCTTTTGGAATACGAAAACATCAATGCGCTTGACGGAGCCGGCACTTTGGCGGGCACGCACATTTTGCGAACGATGGGCGCGGCGGTTATGCCTCTTGCTGACGCGAAAGACGATTCTATCGGCGGATTGTCTCGGCGCGTGGCAACGGCGGCTGTTTTCGGTGCGCGTGGAAATGCGGGCGTTGTCCTTGCGCAAATGTTTCGCGGAATCAGCGCGGGACTTTCCGGCAAATACGACGCGACCGGCTCGGAATTCGGCAAGGCGTTCCAATATGGAATTCTTTACGCGCAAAGAGTTATTCCCGAAGAACCCGAACGACCGTTTATCGTCATTGCGAAATCCGTTGCCAAAGGTGCTTATCACGCCGTGCGCGACGGAATGCCGATTGTTGAAATTTTGCTCCAGGCGATTGAATCGGGCGAAGCTGCCGTTGCGGAATTGGGCTTGACCGAAGCGGGCGCGAACATTATGCTTAGTTTCCTGCGCGGCTGTCTGAAAGGTCTTGACGGGAATTTTGTTTCGCCGGCGGTGAGTTTGTCACTCGGTCTCGGCAAACATAAAAACATGCCCGACCCGCGAAATGATTTGGTACGACCGTATTGCGTTCGTCTGCGTGTGAAAAATTCCAAAGCCAGCTTGCCCGAACTTGAAAGGCAAATGCGCGACTTCAGCAGTTTTTCAATCGTCGAACGTTCCAACGGCGGCTTGGATATTCACCTGCACACCGATCACGTCGGCAAAACTTTGGAACAGGCAATCGGCTGGGGGCCGCTCAAAGATGTCAAAATCACGAACATGAGCGAAGCGCACGCATTGCCCGCACATGATGCGTTGATGAACGTCGCCGCGCTTGCCGTTGCAAAAGATTCCGTCGAGGCGCAAAAACTTCAGGACGCGGGCGCATCAATTTTGGTTTCCGGCTCCGAAGAGTCTTCGCCGTCGTTGGCTGAAATAATCGGCGCGGCTCATTCGGATTTGGCGTCGAGTTATGTTTTGGTTGCGTCGAGTCCCGATTATCGATTGGTTTTCCGTCAGGCGAAAAGACTTTTGGGCGGGCGCGTCGAATTGGTTTTGGCGGACACGTTCGAGCGGACGATTGCGGCGTTGAAAAAATTTTCTCCCGCATTATCCGCCGCCGAGAACGCAAAAATTATGACAGCGGCAATTTAAAAGTTTTAGTTCGCGGCGATAACGTTTGAATGTTGACAACGTTAATCGCGACAACTGTTTGTCCACTTTTTAAAAGTGGCGCGGCGATAACGTTTGATTTGTCGTGAACGTGTGGCGCGAAAATTGTTCCCCCGCTTTTAAAGCGGGTCTCCTGCGTTGTCCGCAGTCGAGAACGCAAAAGTTATGACGGCGGCAATTTAAAATTTTCATTACGAATTACGCATTACTCATTACGAATTAAATTTAAGGATGTGATTCAATGCTGGAAGACAGAAAAGCCGAGCTTGTGGCTCTGCGCGACAAATTGAACGAAATGGGGAATTCACTTTGACGTTGCCCGCAAAGAAGAAAAAATCGCCGAGCTTGAATACAAGATGGGCGAGCCGACTTTTTGGGACAACCCCGAATCCGCGCAGAAAATCACGCAGGAATTGAACGACGTTAAATCGGGCATCGAAACTTACAAAAATCTTTTGGCGAAATTTGACGACGCGCAGATTCTCTTGGAACTTGCGCTTGAGGAAGATGACTTGTCGCAGGAAGCCGAACTGTCGGCGGAAATTTCGGCGATTGAACGCGGGCTTGAAAATTTGCGGCTGGAAATCATGTTAAGCGAACCTTACGACGCGAACAACGCGATTTTGACTTTGCACGCGGGCGCGGGCGGCACCGAGGCTCAAGACTGGACGCAGATGCTTTTGCGAATGTACACGCGTTGGGCTGAACGTCACGGCTTTGAAGTCGAAACGGTTGACTTGCTCCCCGGCGACGAGGCGGGCGTTAAATCCGCGACGGTTTTCGTCAAAGGCCACAACGCTTACGGCTATTTGAAATCCGAAAAAGGAATTCATCGGCTCGTGAGAATTTCGCCGTTCGATTCAAATGCGCGGCGGCATACGTCGTTCAGCGCGTGCGACA
>CAMUZL010000071.1 GCA_947165185.1 uncultured Selenomonadales bacterium | reverse complement strand
CGTTATCGCGGCGGGCGGTTTTGCCGATTCTCGCGGAATTGTCGCGGCGTTCGCTTTGGGAGCAAGCGCAATTCAAATGGGCACGCGTTTCGTTTTAAGCAAGGAATGCATTGCTCACCCGAATTATAAAAATTTCGTCCTCAAGGCAAAAGATCGTTCGACGGTCGTCACGGGTCGCACGCTCGGTCATCCCGTGCGCGTTTTGGCGAACAAACTTACGCGGACTTTTTTTGAAATGGAAGCGGCGGGCGCGTCGAATGAAGAACTCGAACAGCTCGGCACGGGCGCATTGCACAAAGCCACGCACTTGGGCGACGTTGAAAACGGTTCCGTCATGATCGGACAAATTTCCGGAATGCTCGACGATATAAAATCCGTCAAAGAAATTATTGATGACATTGTCGGCGGAATCGGCGGCGTTGTCGCGAACGTTCAGCAAAAATACGAATGAAAAATTTTTCGGGAAGTGGTTAGTGGTTAGCAAAATTCTAATCGCTAACCGCTTTTCACTTTGGGAAGGAGCGAAACTTTCATGAACAAGACGGCGTTCATTTTTCCCGGACAGGGCGCGCAATCCATCGGCATGGGCAAAGATTTTTACGACAACTTCGACGCGGCAAAAAAACTTTTCGACGAAGCCGACAACGCGTTGGGCTATTCAATCCGCAAAATGTGTTTTGAAGGCTCCGAAGACGATTTAAAGTTGACGGCGAACACTCAGCCCGCGATTTTGGTCGTCAGCGTCATCGTCAACGAAATTTTGAAATCCGAAGGTGTCACGGCAGACATTGCGGGCGGTCACAGTCTCGGCGAATATTCGGCTTTGGTCGCGGCGGGCACGCTGAAATTTTCCGACGCGGTTATTTTGGTTCACAAGCGCGGCAAATTCATGCAAGAAGCCGTTCCCGTCGGCGAAGGCTCAATGGCGGCGATTATCGGGCTTGACGACGAAACAATTATCCAAATCTGCGCGGAAGTTTCCTCGCTTGGCGCAGTTCAAGCTGTAAATTTCAACTGCCCCGGTCAAACGGTTATCGCGGGCAAGACGGCTGGCGTTGAAGCGGCGGTCGACAAACTCAAAGCGGCGGGCGCGAAAAAATCCGTCATCTTGCCCGTGAGTGCTCCGTTCCATTCGACGCTTATGGCTCCCGCTGCCGAAAAACTTGCGGCGGAACTCGACAAGGTTGAACTTCACGACGCGGCATTTCCCGTTGCGGCAAACTTCACGGGCACTTTGGAAACTGCGGCCGCCGACATCAAAGAAAATCTCGTGGCGCAGGCGGATCATCCCGTCAAGTGGATTGCCTGCGTCAACGCAATGAAAAATTTCGGCGCGGAAACTTTTATCGAGTGCGGTCCCGGAAAAACTTTGTGCAACTTCAACAAGCGCATCGACAAAAAAATTCGCAGTCTTAACGTCGAAAACATGGAAAGTCTGCAAAAAACTTTGAACGCTATCAGAGCTTAAAAATTTCATATCCAAATTTAACCTTGTCGAAATTGCGGCAGGGTAATTTTTTTGCTATGATGAAAAAAATTTTACGGGAGTGAGTGTCATGAAGAAATTTTTGGCGGCGTTTCTTGCGGCGGGAACTTTGTTTACCGCGTCAATCGTCAACGCCGAAATTCAAACCTACGAGGGCACCGACGAATACATCATGAGCGAATTCGAGACGCCCGACGTTGCGAAACAACGCGCCAAGCAAAAAGCCGAACGCATGGCGATTGAAAAAGCGGGCGTCTTTATCGAGTCGACAACCGAAGTCGCCAACATGATGGTCACCAAAGACGAAATCATCACGATGACGGGCGGCATTTTGAAGCTCGTCGAAAATCCGAAATACGAAATGATACCACTTGAAGGCGGCGAAACTTTTCGCGTGCGCGCAACCGTCAAAGCGCAAATCGACACGGACGACATAACCAAATGGCTCAATCGCAACGCGGGCGAACGTTCGGAAATCGTCAAGCAAAATCAAGAACTGCAAAAAGCTATCGAGGAGCAGGACAGACAAATTGCCGAACTTAAAGCGCGACTTGCCAACGCCGGCACCGCGCAGGACAAAGAAAAATTTTCCGCGCAATTCGCCGCCGAAGATAAAATTTTCATGGCGAATCAAAAACTGCAAGACGCGTTGAAACTTTATTACGGCGGGAATCTCAACGGAGCGTTACAAAATTGCACGGAATCGCTTTCGCTCAATTCGAACAGTGCGCTTGCCTATTCGTTGCGCGGGACGATTTATTATCAGCTCGGACAATACAGCAACGCAATTTCCGATTTGAATCAAGCCGCCGCGTTTAATTCTTCCGACGAAAAAATTTTCTACAACCGTGCGTTGGCGCATATCAAGTTGCAAAATTATCGCGCCGCCGCCGAAGACTTCACCGTTGCAATTCAGCTCAATCCCAACGACGCGGACGCTTATTACAATCGTGCGCTGTGCTACCAGCGTTTGAGAGACAATCAACGTTATCAAGCCGATATGGCAAAAGCTCGTTCGCTCGGCTACAGCGGCTGACCTGTCAAATGAAAAAATTAAATCCTTCGCTTTTCGTTGTCGCGGAGGATTTCTTTTGTTATCATGATAAAAAAATTACCGGAGGCGCACATCATGAATAAAACTTTGCGTCAAATTTTTTCGGCGGCATTAATCGCGGGCAGTTTGTTCACGACCTCGACCGTCAACGCCGAACTCAAAACTTACACGGGCACCGACGAATACATCATGAGCGAATTTGAAACGCTCGACATTGCCAAACAGCGCGCCAAACAAAAAGCCGAACGCAACGCGCAGGAAAAAGCCGGCGTCTACATCCACAGTTATTCCGAGACGAAAGATTTGGAACTTGTCACCGACGAAATTGTTTCAATCACCTGCGGCATCATGAGCGTTACCGACGTGAAATACGACATGCGCCCGCTTGAAGACGTGAACGGCTTCGCGATTCGTGCGACCGTCACCGCGCAGATTGAAACCGACGACGTGAACAAGTGGCTTGAAAAAGGTGCGCAGGAAAAATCCGACATCGTTGCCCAAAATAAAGAACTTCAACGCGCCCTCGACGAACAGAACGCCACGATTGAAAAACTCAAAGCTCAAGTCAAACAACTCAAAGCAAGCGGCAAACTCAACGGCAAACGCGAGCGCGAAAAATTTACTCAAGAATTTGCAACCGAGGACAAAGTTTTTTTGGCGAACCAAAAACTTGAAGAAGCGCAGAAAAAATTTTCCGATCACGACTTCCCTGCCGTGATTAAACTTTGCAACGAAGCTCTCGAACTCAACCCGACCAGCGCAATCGCTTACGGCAAACGCGGCGCGGCTTACAGCGTCACCAATCAAGCCCAACTTGCACTTGCCGACTTGAACAAAGCGATTGAACTCGACCCGACGAACGCGGACGCTTACAACAATCGCGGCGCGACTTACGGTAACATGAAAAATTTTAACGCGGCGGTTGCGGACTTCACAAAAGCTCTCGAACTCGACCCGAAAAACGCAATGGCTTACAACAATCGCGGCGGCACTTTGCGCTATCTCGGCAACGTTGGGCAAGGTCTGCAGGATTTGACGCGGGCGATTGAACTTAATCCGAAACTCGACATTGCTTATTACAATCGCGCATTTTGCTACATTTCGGCGGGCGACATGAACAGCGCAATTTCCGACTTGGACAAATTCATTGCGTTGAGACCGAATTTCGCGCAGGCTTATTTCGTTCGCGGACAATGTTATCAGATGAAAGGCGAACTTTCCAAAGCTCAGGCCGACTTCGCCAAAGCAAAACAATTGGGCTTCAACGGTTAAAATTTCAAAAACGAAACCGAAATTTGGAGCCGTCACGGATGACGGCTCCTCGCCGACGCATTTGCGTGACGCAAATTCCGTCGGCCAAAGGCTTCACGAAAACATTTAGGATTTACGAAAACGCAGGCCTCGCCCGCCGCGCAGGCGCAGTTTCTTTTGGTTACTTTTCTTTGCTGTCAAAGAAAAGTAACATAAAACGCAAGTGCCCGAAACTTCGAGCGCGGGCAAAAATGGTAGACAAGCAAAAATCTTTGTGCTATATTCTTCAATCGGGAGGCGAGAGGTTAATGTTTGCGACGGAAAAAATTTTGTCGGGCAAGATTGCGTTTGTGACGGGCGCATCTCGCGGCATAGGACGGGCAACAGCTCTGCGTTTGGCAGCTGACGGTGCAAAAGTCGCGCTGAATTTCGCAAGCAATATTTCCAAAGCGGAAGAAGTCAAAAGCGAAATCGAAGCGGCAGGTTCCGAAGCAATTCTTTTGCAGGGTGACGTTGCAAAATTTGATGTCGTGACGGAACTTGTCAACAAAACAATCGAAACGTGGGGCAAGCTGGATATTTTGGTCAACAACGCCGGCATTGCCCGCGACAATCTGCTGTTGAAGATGAGCGAAGAAGATTTCGACAAAGTTATCGCCACAAATTTAAAAGGCGTGTTCAACTGCACCAAAGCCGTGACGAAAATCATGATGAAACAGCGTTACGGGCGAATCGTGAACATGTCAAGCGTGGTTGCTCTGCGCGGCAACGTGAGCCAGGCAAACTACGCGGCGGCCAAAGCGGGCATTATCGGTCTTACAAAATCAGCGGCAAGGGAGCTGGCCTCTCGCGGCGTAACGGTCAACGCGGTCGCGCCCGGATTTATTGATACCGACATGACGGCTGCGCTCTCCGAAAAAGTCAAGGAAGTAATGCTCAAAGAGATACCTGCGGGACGAATGGGTTCCCCCGAAGACGTTGCCAATGCAGTGGCGTTCTTGGTATCGGATCAAGCGGCGTATATCACCGGTCAAGTTCTGTCGGTAAACGGCGGACTTGTCATGTGAGACGCGCAGTTTCTGAAAGGAGGTGACTGTAAGTGTCAACGTTTGAACAGGTAAAAAAAATCGTCAAAGAACAGCTTGGAGTCGAAGAGGACGAAATCCAGATGAGCTCGACTTTTGTGGACGACCTCGGCGCAGACTCTCTCGACATTGTCGAATTGATTATGGCTTTTGAAGAGGAATTCAACATTGAAATTCCCGACGAAAAAGCTGAAAAAATCAAAACCGTGGAAGATGTTGTCAAGTACATAGAGGACGCAAAGGGCGACGAAGCCGAAAGCACGAAATGATTTTTTTCGAGCCGCCAAATGAAATATGCGGTGTTTCAAATTGAATCCCGTGAAGGTGAAAGTTCTTCGCGGGATTTTTTGAAGACGGGTTTTGTAAAAAAAATTTTTCGGCGCGAACGGTGTCGCAGACCCGTCAAGAGCAAATTTTTCGACGGCGGCGTTAGGAGAGATTATCCGTGAAACTTCCGGAACTTAAAATAGGAACCAAAACAGCAAAAATCCCAATCGTGCAGGGCGGTATGGCAATTCGTCTGTCGACGGCGCGTCTTGCGGCTGCAGTCGCGGCTGAAGGCGGTATCGGTTTAATCGCGGCTTCGGGCATGGCGCATGAAGAATTGCGTTACGAAATAAAATTGGCGCGTTCGCTCACCGACGGCATAATCGGGATAAATATCATGGTCGCGGCCAGTGACTTTTTCGGAATTGTGCGCACGGCAATGGACGCGGGCATCGATTTAATCGTGGCGGGCGCGGGATTTTCACGCGATATTTTCGGGCTCGGCAAAGAATCCGGCACGCCGATTGTCCCGATAGTTTCCTCCGTTAAGCTGGCAAAAATTTCCGAAAAGCTCGGCGCGGCGGCAGTCGTCGTCGAAGGCAAAGAAGCCGGCGGTCACCTCGGTACGGATACTTCGGTGCGCGAACTGATTGCGCCGATTCGTGCGGCGGTGAAAATTCCCGTCATTGCGGCGGGCGGCGTCTTGACGGGCAGAGACATTGCCGAAGTTTTAAAAATGGGCGCAAACGGCGTGCAGATGGGCTCACGATTCGCGGCAAGTTTGGAAGCGAACGGCGCGCCCGGTCTTAAAGAATATTATCTGAAGTCTCAGCCCGAAGACGTGGTTTTGATTAACAGTCCTGTCGGTTTACCGGGACGAGCCGTGCGAACTCCGTTTTCAAAGCGCGTCATGGAAGGCAACGTCCCGCCGAAAGTTTGCGACTCCTGTTTGAAAGCCTGCAAGCACAATTTCTGCATCGTGCGTGCGCTCACCAGAGCACAGCAAGGCGACCTTGAAACGGGGCTGGTGTTCACGGGCGAATACATGCCGCGTATCGAAGAAATTTTGCCCGCCAAAGAAATAATCCGACGCCTTGTCACAGAGGCCGAAGAAATCTACGAACCATAAAAAAATCCCCGCCGCGTTCGACGGGGAACTTTTTTTGCGGTAAACGTCGTTGCTCTTTATTATTATGACGAAAAATTTTTTGGAGGCGATTTGATGCTTAAACTTGTGCTTTGGGATTACACGGGCGAAAGTGCGTCCTTCGTCAAAAATTTTCTGCGCCCGAATTCTGCGGAAATTGTTCGCACACTCAACCCCGACGACCCCGATCAAGCTGAAATTATTTTGCGCGGCGACTGGGACTACGTTTTGATTTTCGCGGACAAAAACTCGCAGGAAATTTTCGACGAAATGTTGTCGACGATGCGACAGATGAATTTTTCGACTGACAAAATCATTTTCGCGGGAAGTCTTGACGATTGGGCGCGAAATCCGGAAGCAATTTACTCGTTACTCAAGCCGTCGACTGCACAAAGCGAATTAATCTGTCGTCATTTAAATTTTGTTAATCACAGGCAGTGGCACCATTACTTTGCTTGCGACGCCGAAAAAATTCATTATGTCGGCACGTCAAAAGACGATTACATTATCAAATCGACGTATATTCTTCAAAAAAATCATTCACTGGGTGAGATGAAAACTTTCTACGCGCTGGCGAAAAAATATTACGGCACGGACGACGCCGACGGTTACTTTCTGGATTTGGGCGCGAACATCGGCACGACGGGAATTTATTTCCTCAAAAAAATCGCACCGAATCTGAAACTGTTCGCCGTGGAACCGGACGCCGAAAATTTCAAACTCCTGCGCGTGAATTTAATCCTCAACGATTTGGATTCGCGGGCGACGCCCATCAATTGCGGTCTCGGTGAAAAATTCGATACGCTGACCATGTACAGGAATTTGAAAAATCCCGGAGCCAACTGCATGATTTTTAAATTCAATGAAGACACGCCGACCGAAACGATTCAAATTGCGCCGCTTGACAACTTGCTTGCCGAAAACGAAATCGCGCCCGAAAAAGTCAAATATATCTGGATTGACACCGAAGGCTTTGAGGCTCAAGTTTTGCTCGGCGCGAAAAATTTGCTCGCGAAAAGCAACGCGCCCGTTTTCATGGAGTGCAACCTTTTGGCGTGGAAAAATTCCGGCTCGCTCGAAAAAATGGTTGACATGCTCAAAAATCTCGGCTACACGCGATTTATTTCGGTTAAAGAATTTTTGCGGACGGGCGAAGAAAAAATTTACCCGATTGAAAATCTTTTGGTAGCTGTGAATTATGTAAAGCCGCCGCTCGGTCAAATGGGCGACATCTTCCTGATAAAAAATCTTTGAGCCGACTTCGCCGCCGCCTTGAAAAGCCGCAGTGCCTGTTGTATAATCGTCGAAAAATTTCAATCAATTTTTTCGCAAGGGGGCACTGTATATGATTTACACCGTAACCTTTAATCCCGCGATTGATTACATCATTCGTCTCGAAAAGCTCACGACGGGCGCGATTAACCGCGTGAACTACGAACAAGTTCTCGGCGGCGGCAAGGGCGTCAACGTCTCAATCGTCCTGGGCAACCTCGGCCACAAGTCCACGGCGACGGGTTTTCTTGCGGGCTTCACGGGCGACGAGATTGTTCGTCAGTTGCGCGAATTCAACGCGGCGGATGATTTCGTCAAACTCGACGAAGGCTTTTCGCGCATCAACGTCAAAATCAAAGCTGACATCGGCGGCGAAACCGAAATCAACGGTCAAGGTCCGAAAATCAGCGAAGCAAAACGCGAGGAACTCTTTGCGAAACTTGAAAAGCTCGGCGAAAACGACACGTTGATTCTGTCCGGCTCAATCCCCAAAACTTTGCCCGACGACATGTACGAACAAACTCTTTCGCGCATTCAAGGCAAGGGAATTCGTTTCGTCGTCGACGCGGAAAAAGGTCTCCTCCTCAAAGTTTTGAAATTTAATCCGTGGCTCATCAAACCGAACAATCACGAACTCGGCGACATGTTCGGCGTCAAACTCAAAACCGACGAAGAAATTGTCGAACACGCCAAAAAGTTGCAGGACAAAGGTGCGCGCAACGTTTTGATTTCAATGGCGGGCGACGGCGCAATTTTCGTTCCCGAAGGCGGCGAAAAATTCTTCAAGTCCGAAGCTCCGAAAGGCACGCTCGTCAATTCGGTCGGCGCGGGCGATTCGATGGTTGCGGGTTTTGTCGCGGGCTACATTGAAAGCAACGGCGATTACGAAAAAGCATTCCGCATGGGTCTTTGCACGGGCTCGGCGTCCGCGTTCTCCGAAAATCTTGCCACGCGTGAAGAAGTCGAGGCACTCCTGAAAACTCTTGCGTAAATCGCTACCACGGAGGTTTTCAAATGGCAACGAAAATTACAAACTTCATCTCGAAAAAATCTATCGCGCTCAATGTGCACCCGTCAAACAAAAACGAAGCGATTGACATGCTGATTGATTTGCTTATGACGGCGGGCACGATTCGCGACAAGGCACTTGTCAAAAAAGACATCCTCAAACGCGAGGCGCAAGGCTCAACCGGTTTGGCGAACGGGCTGGCAACTCCGCACGCCCAAAACAATTCCGTCAAGAAGCCGTCAATCTCGATGATCACCGTGCCCGAAGGCGTCGAATTCAATTCGCTCGACGGCAAACCTGCGCGGCTTTTAATGTTGTTCGCAGCCCCCGAAAAGGCCGACGATGCCGCATTGACGAACATGGGACGGCTTGCGGTTTTGCTCATGGACGAAACCTTCAAGGAAAATTTGATTAAGGCGGCGACGCCCGCCGAAGTCATCAAAATTATCGACGACAAGGAAGCCGAACGCTCCCAATCGGAAACGCCTGAACCCGACGTTGCCGAACACACGAAAATTATCGCCGTCACCGCTTGCCCAACGGGAATTTCTTCGTCGTTCATGGCTCGCGAAGCTCTCAAGCAAACTGCTGAAAAATTGGGCTTGAACATTCGCGTCGAAGTTCACGGCGCGGCGGGCGTCTATCACGCGCTCAGCGACGAGGAAATTAAAAATGCCGATTACGTCATTATCGCAGCAAGCAAACGAATTCCAATGTCGCGCTTTGACGGCAAGTTGATGATTACCACGTCTGTCGGCACGGGTATTCGCAAACCCGAACAGCTTTTCAACCGAATCAAAGCGGGACAGGCTCAACCTTTCCACGCAACCGAAGACGACGAAACTTTAGGCGAAAAAATCTTCAACAAGATTAAAAGCATCTTTTCATGAATTAAGGTCGGCTCGGAACTTTCGGCAAGTTTCTTTCGATTCAACAGGGAGGCTCACCAACAGCGAAAGAAAAGTTATACGATGTTGAAAGAAGGTGATAAATTTTAAAGCCTTATCAAGTGATAAGGTCTGTGGCAGAGGTCGCCGAGTGCTTAAACGCCACCCGTCCAAGGTCTGAGGAGTTGAGGACTGTCACAGCTCCCGGCACAAACAAGAGCGAAAACCAAGCAGAGACGGTTTGTGAATTGTACAGACAGACTTTTTTGCTGAATATTTACGAAAGGAAAAATGTTGCTGGTATTGCAAGCGCGTCACCGAAAAGACACTTGCGATATGTACCCGTTCGTTAGCGGGGAATTTACGCCTGTGGAGATTTACAGCAAACG
>CAMUZL010000070.1 GCA_947165185.1 uncultured Selenomonadales bacterium | reverse complement strand
TCAATCCGTTTTTGTCGACGGTCAAATCGTGCGTCGTGTTGACGATTTTATCTTTCGGCCCCTGACTTATCGCGATAATTGTCGAATCGGCAGGCATCAACACGGGTTCTTCTTCGCGAACAAGGTTGCCCTGTTCGTCGAAAACTCGCGGAATGAAAATCGGGCCTTTTTCGGTGAATTCGGTTATCGCCATGCCCTGCTGAAGTTCAATGCCGTCAATCTTCGCGTAGTCAAGTTCGCGTTGGCTTGCGGCGATTCTCTGGCGGCGTGCGTACAGCGTGACATTGCGGCTGCCTTGACGGACGACGGTTCGCGCCACGTCGATTGCCGAGTTGCCCGCGCCGATAATCGCAACGGTGTCGCCCAAATCGTAAGCGTCGGGGTTTTGCAGGTAGTCAATCGCGTAATGAACGTTGCCGAGCGATTCGCCTTTGACGTGCGGGCGACGGGGACGCCAAACGCCCGTGCCGATAAAAATTGCGTCGTAGCCGTCGTTGAATAAATCGTCGAGGTGAAGTGCGCCGCCGATAGCCGTATTCGGGCGAAAGTGAATTCCCATTTCGCGCAACTTGCTTTGATAGCGGTCGAGAATTTTTTTCGGCAAACGGAATGCGGGAATGCCGTAGCGCATCATGCCGCCGACTTTGTCCATGCGTTCAAAAATCGTGATTCGATAACCGAGCGCGGCAAGTTTAATCGCAATGGTAATTCCTGCAGGGCCCGAACCGATTATCGCGACGCGTTGACCGTTGTCGGGCGCACGTTCCAAACTTATTTTGTCGAAATAAAAATCCGAGATGTAATTTTCAATGCTTGGAATTTGAACTGCGGAACCGTCCTTGCGTTTGCCCTGAATGCAGTTGCCTTCGCATTGATTTTCGTGGTCGCAAACCAGCGAACAGACGACGCTTAGCGGGTTGTTCTCGAAAAGCATACGACCCGCCTCTTCGGTTTGCCCCGCGAGAAACAATCGAATCATTTCCGGAATGTTCGTCTGAATCGGGCAGCCTTTGATTCGACACAGCGGCTTTTTGCATTGCAGACAACGGCGCGCCTCATTGATGACGTGTGCAGCCATAAAATTTTCCCCTCCTAAAATAAATTGCTCGACGCCATTTTAGACGAAAAATTTTCCCGCGTCAAAAATTTTTGCAACACAATGCCGCCGATAAAAAAGCCCCGACAAAATTTGCCGAGGCCGTGAAGTGATTCAAGTGCCGTGATTTATTTGATTTTCAATTTGCCGTTGTCGACGACGTAACTTGTACCGTCAACTTTGTACTCAACCGCCGCATTGCCGTTGACGGTCAGCGAACCGCCGTCAATGAAATTAATCGAAACCGCGTCGGCTGAAATGTTCGTCGAAGAAATTTCGGCAAGCGTGATGTTCGTCAAGTCAACAATGTCGCCGTCGTTCGCGCTTTGAATCGTGTCGTTGCCGTTGCCAAAGTTGTAGAAGAAAGTATTTTTGCCGCCGCCGACAAGTAAATCGTTGCCGCCGTCGCCGCCCCACAAACTCGAATCGCCGTCGCCCGCAATTATCGTGTTGTCGTTGAGGTTGCCCGCCAGCGAAGTTTTTCCGTCAACGGCGGAGGCGTCCAACGTTTTAATTTCGCCGACAAAAGTTGTCCCGTGCGAATTGTCCAGCCAAATTTCCGCGCTCTCGACGCTCGAATCGACGTTGACAGAATTGCCGCCGTCAGCAACGTAAAAATTCGCCAGTCCGTCGTAAGAAATATTTTTGTCGACTTTGGCGGTGAGATCGTTGATTCGGAAAGTTTTTCCCGCCGCGTCCGCAATCGTCAAGCCTTCGTCGGAATTGTTGACTTGCAAAACGACATCGTTGCCCGAACGCAAAAACTTTTTCGACGATTTTATCATACTCAAGTTTGTCGGCAGTGCCCGCAGTTTTGTTTTCGGTGGTGAGGAATTCAAAATCGTAAATGACATCACGCCCGTCGCCCGCGAAATAAAAGAATTCCGTCCGTCCGGCTTTGTCGACCGAACCGCTTTTGCCGAACAATTTATCGTCGCCTGCGCCGCCCGTCAAACTAGTGTAGCCGTCACACGCTACCAAAGTATTTTGACCGTCCGAACCAATCAGCGTCGAAAAACCGTCGCCCGCCTGAATTTTGTTTATGCCGCTGAAAATCGCATCTCGTCCGCCGACTTCGCCCGTGCCGTCCGAAAGATTAATTTCGACCGTGCCGCCGTACTCCGAAAAATTCAAGCCCGAACGTTTTCCGAAAAATGCATTGGGCGTCAAACCTTCGTCCGTCGTGACCAAAATCGATTGTTCGGTTTTCGCAATCGCACTGTTGAGCGTGGTTGTTCCGTCCGTCAACAAAATCAATTCGGGTTCATCTGCGCCGAAATTATTTTCCGCGTCCGCCGACGATGAATTCATGCCCACGCCGTCAAATTTCAAGCGCGAATTGTCAGCAGTAAGCAACAGACCGTCCGACTCGAAATTAAAATTGACATCGGACAAATTTTCGACCTGAACACAATCGGCGTCGTAACCGAATCCCTCGCTGAAATTGTGCACGGTGTTGCGCGAATTGCCGCCCGCAACAATTGTCGCGCCGTCTTTTTTGTCGCGCAACTCGTAAGGCGTCAGATAAATTTCGTTGTTCCCGTCGCCGCCGTCGACATAATCGCGACTGCCCGCAAGTAACGTGTCGTTGCCGTTGCCGCTTTTGAGCGTCGAGCCGATTTGTTTTTGTATATCGGAAGAAGTTTCGCTGTAGTTGCCTTTGAGCAGGAAATTTTCGCGATATTTGCTCGTGTCGAGATTGCCGCCGTTTTCGCCCGTGAATCCGACCGCCTGCGTTTTGCCGCCGAAAGTTGTAAGTTTTACAATCGTCGACTCGCTGTCTGATTTGTTAATCGCCACGTGCCCCGAAGAATCTATCTGAAGTTCGTTGCCGAACAACTTAATCGCGTCGGTTTTTATCGCGTCGACAATATCTTCGCCGGCTTGAAACAGCACGACCGCGCCGCTGTCCATGTTGTAATTTTCCAGCTGAATTCTGCCGTCGAACGCAGCGACCGTGACATTGTCCGCGTCCGTCAAGTCAGCTTTTACGCGTGCCCCTTCGTAAGCCATGAGCGAATTTTGTCCCGCGCCAACCGTGGCTTCCGCATAATTTTCGCTGTAGAACACTAACTTGGTTTCGTCGTTGTGCTCTCCGGTCTCAAGCAAAAGGACATTTTTAACTCCCGCGTCGTCGCCGCCTTCGGTTGTAGCGTCACCGCCGGGGACGCTTTGCTTAATGTCATTCACGGGCGTATATTCGCCGAGATACTTTATGACCCGAAATACGTTGTTTCTGTCGTCAACAATAGTCAGCGTGACTTTGACGTTGTCGACCGTGATTGTGCTGTTGGCAGCTGTGTCGCCGTCCGTCATTTTGTTGTCCGTGCCGTCTTGACCGTTGTAGGTTACTTTGCCGCTCGTATCGATCATAACCCCAACATCTTTACCGTTGACTTGGATAGTATACAGTTTGGCGTCATAGTAAAAATGCTTCACTATCCGGGTATCTCCCGCACTAAGCGATTTGAGGTAGGTAACGCCCGTGACTTCGCCGTTTTCGACCGTTGCCGTAACGTCGCAGGAAACAGCATTGAACGTGAATTTGTTGCCGTTGCGTGTGGGGTGGATTGTTCCGTTGACGACAAGATTGCCTTCGGTATCCGTCGCGAAAGTAACATCTTGTGCGTTGATTTCTGCTTTCTGCAACGTTGTTGGCTCGGATATTGTTATATCGCCTTTGACGAGGTGACCGCGAATATCCGATGCCGTGACTTTGCTACCGCTGATTATAATGTCGCCACAAACGGCGGCACCAACATCTTCAGAGGCACCCTCGCCGATATCCGCACCACTGCCGGAGTGTTCGGAGTAGCCGGTTGCCGTGACCGTGGAGTCGATGATTACGATATTGCCACATTTGCCGGTGTTGTCACTTTCAAAGTAGCCCGTACCGATACCCGCCGCACCGCCGTCGCCGCCCTTTGCCGTGATTGTGCTGTTTTTGATTATGATGTCGCCACAGGAGCGGTTGTTACCTGAGCCGATACCCGCACCGTAGTCGCCGCCGTTTGCCGTGATTGTGCCGCCGTTAATCTCGATTTTGCCGCAGTCGTGGTTTTCATTGGAACCGATGCCCGCACCGTCGAAGCCGCCGGTTGCCGTGAGTGAACCGGAATTTTCGCTCGCGATTGTAAGCGTAGTACCCTGACCGCCTGCTTGAATGGCAGGATAACCGTCGTCACCCGTGATGTTGTTCGTGCCTTGGAGGATGATTGTTGCATTACCTTCACAGACTATGCCCGCCGCCGATTTTCTGGTGCCGGTACTTGCGTCGATGGTAACGTCTTTCAGTATAACGGTCGCGTCTTTGGGGATAGTGACTGTACAGCCGTCTTTAAGTGTTCCGGTCAACATTTCGCCGTCGTTTGCCACGACATCGCCGCTGCTGCCGGCAAGGTCAACGATAACTTTGGCGTCCGGCGTTGCAGGCTCACTTGTAGTTACGAGATTACCGTCATTGTCGAATGCAAGATAGGCCGCAATGCCGTTGGAGCCTTCGACCGTGTAAACACCGTTTTTGTTTGTAAGCTCTTTGCCGTCTTGATACAACTTGTTGTCATTTGCCGTGAGTTGAATTGTCTCGTCCCCGATTTTTAAGGAGTAAACTTTTCCCGCGTTTTTGAGATGTGGCGATATTTCCGCTTGTGCCGTAATCTTTTTTTCGGCAGCGTCATAATTAAGAACGAGCGTGTAATTTTGGGTGCCGTCATCGTCGACGTGGCTGGAGTCGTCGTAGTAGCTGTCATCATCGTCATCGTCGTCATCGCCACCGCCCTGGACGCCACCGACACCGGTACTGACGCTATACCTGCCGGATACGGTTTGCGGCACGATGTCATTTTACTCCGATTCGGTCGGAACATCAGCAATCGCACCGTTTTCGACTGTGACTGTAATAACGTCCTCGTTGAGCAACTTAACGTTGTAGCTGTTCTCCAGCGAGTAAGTCGCATTGACTTGCCCTATGTGACTGATGAAATTGTCTTCATTGTCCTTATCGTAAGCCAAAGTTGCCGTGTGCCCGTCGACGGTTGCGGTTGTCGGCGAAGCGGTGTTGTTTTTGACGGTGACAGTTGTACCGTCGACGTTGTAATAAATTTCGCTTAGTTCAGAGCCCGAATAAAAGGTATGCGCGGTCTCGGCATGAACTTTTTTGTCGGCATAGGAAAGAACGAGTTGCTCATCGCCGACGGAATAAGTGCCCGCCGACCTGCCGAGCAGTTGGTATGTGTTTGCGACGACTTTGTATATCGCATCATCTTTCACGAAAACTTCAATGGGCGTCGAATTGACTTTGAACGAATACATCGTCGCGTTGGGATCAACATAAACCCGGGCGTAGGGAGATCCGTCGGCGTTGAGCCCGACAATAAAATCGACCGCATCAATGGTGTATATGCCGTCGGCATTTGGTTCCACAACAATCATGTCGGCGTCGTCCATGACTTCTTCAATCTTGCCCCATGGACATTTTACACGAAGCGTCAAGTTGGCGACTTCGACGGTTGTATAACCGTAATCGTCGACTTCGAAGAATCGCTGAATGTCGAACTGAAACGTTTGAGCTTCAAGCGAATCATTCGGCAAAAAATCTTTAACCATATGAATCACCTGCTTTCTGAAAAAAATCTTGATACCGTGCGGCAGTTTATCACTCTCACCTGTCACGTGTCAAAAAGAAAGACCCCGACAAATTTTGTCAGAGCCGTGAAGTGATTCATTTGATTTTCCGCCGCGTCAGTCAAGCAGA
Organism: uncultured Selenomonadales bacterium; assembly: GCA_947165185.1. GTDB lineage: Bacteria > Bacillota > Negativicutes > Selenomonadales > Selenomonadaceae > Quinella. Next base: position 4,160 of record CAMUZL010000070.1, on the reverse strand, counting down.
TTGTCTTCGTAGATGCCGCGCAGTTCTTTCAAATTTTCCGTGTTCAAATCTTTGTGGAGTGTCCAGCCCGCCGAATTGATTTCCATCGTCTGTCTGTCGTTCGCCGAATATTTTTGCCACGTCGGAACAAACGGATTACTCGGATTGCCCGTCTGTGCAAAAGTCGCCCACGAAGTTTGAACTTGCTTGATTAATTTTTTTGACGGTTTCGGATTCAAATGTTCGTCGGGATTGCCGAATGTGAACGCCAAATCAACCGCGTGACACGAGCCGTAAACTTTGTGCGGAGATTTTTGGCTGAACAGATAATAGAAAACGTCGTTGTATCGGGATTGATATTCCGCCGAAAGTTCCTGACAGACGCGCCAATCAATTTGATTCGCGAACGCCATATAAATTTCGTCGTCGCTTTCCGACTGCAATTCGGGATGAATTTTTTTCCAGCCGTCATAAATTTCTTCGCGGTTTTTAATGTTGCTTTCGTAAAGAGTTGAAAGAACACTTTCATGGAAATTTTTAATATGTTTCGTCATGTCTTTGAAGTAGATCGACCAATAGCGATATTCTTCGGCAGTCGTGCCCGTCAAAAGTTTTATGTCGCGAGCCGCGCCGTCTCTGAGAGCTTTGTAAGGATGGAGCGGCAAAAATTTTCCGTCGGCGGTCGGGAAGTAGTCAACCTCCGACAAAAAAGGTCGCGCCTCGTAAAGTTTTATGCAAGTCGCCAAAATTTCTTCGGCGGGCGTGTCGACAAGTTCGCTCATGCTTTTGTAGCCGCCCGCAGCCATGAACGCTTCGGCAAGTTCGGCGGATTGGTCGAAGGTGTGATAATAACCCAACGTGCCCGATTGCGCTATCGCCTTGTGAAAAAGTTTATTCGAGTCGGGAATAATCGTCTGGAACATCACGGAGCCGCTGCCCGCGCTTTCGCCGAAAATCGTAATGTTTGACGGGTCGCCGCCGAAATCCAAAATATTTTCGCGAACCCATTTGATGGCCGCCATTTGGTCTTTGAGTCCGAGATAGCCCGAATCCTCGAAACTCGAATCAATCGCCGCCAAGTTCATGAATCCGAAAACGTTCAGCCGATAATTTATCGTGACAATCATCACGTCATGAACCGCCGCGAAATTTGAGCCGTTATAAATCGGGTCGCGTGAACCGCCGTTGACGAAGCCGCCGCCGGGAATGAAAACCATCACGGGCAAATTATTTTTGCGTGCGCTCGTCCAAATGTTGAGCGTCAAACAATTTTCGCTCTGCGGGAAAAGTGACGCCGACTCGAATTCGTCTTCGTCCTGCATCGGAGAAAAACCAAATTTCGTCGCGTCGAATTCGGCGGTACTCTCGTCCAAAGTTTCGGGCGCACGCCAACGAAGTTTGCCGACGGGCGGTTGAGCATACGGAATGCCCAGCCACGTTTTGACGCCGCGTTTGTCGACAAAGCCGTTGTAAATTCCGTGCCGCGTTTTTGCTTGACAAGTTTTCGGAGCGGCAAAAATTTCGTTGCCGAAAAAATCCGTCGCCATGAACGCCAAACCCGTCAACGCCGTGCGTTTTATGAATTCTCTGCGCGAAAAATTTTCGTTAAACAAAGTCATCAACTCCCTGATTAAATCTGCGACACAGTTTAACACAAACGCCGCGAAAAATCTTTACCCGTCAAAAAATGTTCAAAGTGTTTTCATTGACGCGAAAAGCCAAAGCGTTTAATATATGCGCGTGAAAAATTTTTGCGGAGGTGAGCGACATTTGAGCGCGGCAGAAAATTTTCGTAACGTGCTCGCCGAAATCGAACACGCTCGCACATTTCGACGCGTCGCGGCGAACGAGGAAATAATTTTAATCGCGGTGACGAAGAATCACGGCGTCGACGTAATGCGCGAAGCCATCGACGCGGGCGCAAAACACATCGGCGAAAATCGCGTGCAGGAGGCGGCGGAAAAATTCCCCGAACTCAATCGCTCCGTCACGCGCCATTTAATCGGGCACTTGCAGACCAACAAAGCCAAAGCGGCGGTAAAACTCTTCGACGTGATTCAATCGGTCGACAGTGAACATCTTGCGGCGGCGATTGACAAAGCGGCGTCGAACGTCAACAAAGTTCAAGAAATTTTGATTCAGGTGAACGCGGCGCGGGAAGTCCAAAAATCCGGCGTTGCTCCCGAAAATTTGACTGCGCTGATAAAATTCGTCGACGGGCTGAAAAATCTGCGGTTGCGCGGTTTAATGTTCATTGCGCCGAATTTCGCCGACGTTGAAGAATGTCGCCCGTTGTTCCGAAAAATGCGCACGCTGTTTGACGAGATTAAATCTGCGCGAGAAAATTTTGATTTCCTGTCAATGGGAATGACGCACGATTATAAAATCGCCGTCGAGGAAGGTGCCAACGTCCTGCGCGTGGGCACGGCAATTTTCGGCGAAAGAATTTATCCGCAAGCTTGATTGAATTTTTCGCGGAGGGAGTTTGATGGCATGAAAATTATCGACAAGATGAGCCGTTCGCTCGGTTTGTCGGACGAACAAGACGAGGAGAAAAAATCCGATATGACGACACAAGACGAATTGCAGAATCAACAACCCGAAACAAATGACGCGCCGATTCAACCGCCGCCCGTCAATCCGACGGGACACAACGTTGTAGACTTCAATTCGGCGATTGCGGCGAGGGATAATTTAATGAATAACACCACCAACAACATCAAACCGTTGACCAAATCGAAAATAACGACCGTCAAGCCGAAAACTTTTGACGACGACGCCAAAGTTATCGCCGACTGCCTGCGCGACGACGTGCCGGTTATCGTGAACTTCGAGGACACGCCGCCCGATCATGCGCGCAGAATTTTGGATTTCGCGTCGGGCATAACTTACGCCATCGGCGGGCTTGTTCAGCAGGTCAGCGAATACGTTTTCATTTGCACGCCCAAAACCGTCAGCGTCGTCGTAAACAAGGAAGAACATCGCCACGAAAAAGATATTTCTTGGCTCACGGGAAAATTTTAAGGTGCCGATATGAACGACGCACGAGAAAAAATTCTTCGCTACTACAAAGGCACCGAAGGCGAATCAACCGCCGTTAAACTTGTCGACTTGGCAACGCAGGCGATTAAAAGCCGCAAATGCAAGCTCGGCGGTTTTCTGTCGCCCTTTGAACAGGAAATGGCGGGCACGATTGCCAACAGCCTCGGCGAATTGAAAGTTGACTTCGACGGCGGATTTCGCGGCGCGGAACGTCAACGCGTCGTCTTCAGCCACGAAGATTTTCAAGGCACGCCGAATTTTGAAATTACCGTCCTCAAAGCTGAGTGGAACGGCGAATTTTCGCGTCTCGGTCATCGCGACGTTATGGGCTCCGTTTTAAGTTTGGGCGTCGACCGCGAACACATCGGCGACATCATTGCCACGAAGGATTTCGCAAAAATTCTTGTCGACAAAAAGCTTGCGGATTATTTCACGCTGAACTTGACGCAAATCGGCTCAACGTCCGTGAAAACTTCCGTCGACGAACTTGAATCAATCGCGCCGAAAGAGGAACGCACAAAAGAAATTCGCGCAACCGTTGCATCACTCCGCGCAGATTCGATTGCGGCGGCGGGCTTCGGCATGTCGCGTTCAAAAGCGGCTCAAGAAATTGCGGCGGAAAAAATTCAGCTCAACTGGCAGACCGTCAAAAACGCGTCGCAGTCCGTCAAAGAAGGTGACATTTTGAGTATGCGCGGGCGCGGACGATTGGAAGTTGCCGAGATTCGCGGGCAGACGAAAAAAGGTCGAATCGGAATTTTGCTGAAAAGATTTTTCTGACGTGACTAAATTTGTTGGGAGGCGATTATTTTGCCGATGACGGACGACGAAAAATCCAAGTGTCAAAAAATAATTCACGGTCACGCGATTACTGCTGCCGTGGCAAATTTGGCTCCGATACCCGGCTTGGGCGTGGCAGCGGATACCGTCACAATGACGACAATGGCAATGGCTCTGGCGTCGGTTTTCGGCGGCTCGATAACTGAATCGGTCGCTCACAACATGGCGGTCAACGCGATAGTCACCACCGTCAAAGAACAGCCCGTCAAAGTTATCGCCAAAGAACTTTCAAAAATTGTCCCCTTGCTCGGACAGCTGGTCGCGCCGTCTGTCAGCGTGGCAATGCTCGAATCGGCGGG
>CAMUZL010000069.1 GCA_947165185.1 uncultured Selenomonadales bacterium | reverse complement strand
GCCACGTCAAATGCGTTTGGAAGCCGACGAGATTGTAAAGCGTCGCCGCCCGATTGTCTTGCCGCAGTTGCACGACGGCATAAGGAATTTTTCCCGTGCGCGGGTCGGGCAAGCCGACGGGTTTCAAATTTCCGAAACGCATCGTATCTTCGCCGCGAGCCGCCAAAACTTCCACGGGCAGGCAACCCTCGAAAAAAATTTCCGACTCGAATTCGTGCGGCTTGGTTTTTTCGGCGGCGATTAATTCTGCGCGGAAAGTCAAATATTCGTCGCGGGTCATCGGGCAGTTGATGTAAGAATCGTCGTCGCCCTTGCCGTAGCGCGAAGCCTTGAACGCCTTGCCGAAGTCAATCGAATCGACGGTGACAATCGGAGCCGCCGCGTCATAAAAATAAAAATCGTCGCCGCCGGTGAGCCGTTTAATTTCGTTTGCAAGTGCGCCGTCCGTCAAAGGTCCGCTTGCGATAATCGTCACGTCGTCCGAAAAATTTTCAAGGCTTGTAATTTCTTCGGTGACGACGGTGGCGACGGATTTAATTTTTTCTGTGACGAGTTTGCCGAATTCTTCACGGTCGACGGCAAGAGCGCCGCCCGCAGGAATTTTCGCCGCGTCCGCCGCAGACATAATCGCCGAATCAAGTTGACGCATTTCCTCTTTGAGCACGCCGACGGCATTCGTCAAGCCTGCCGCCCGAAGTGAATTACTGCAGACGAGTTCAGCGAAATTTGCGGTCTTGTGCGCGGGAGAAAATTTTTTCGGGCGCATTTCGTGCAAGACGACTTCGACGCCGCGTTTCGCGACTTGCCACGCCGCTTCCGAGCCGGCAAGTCCCGCCCCGATAATATGAACTTTCAAATTGTAACCTCCACTAGTCCCTAGTCCCTAGTTCCTATTCGATTTTTTCCGCGCAGGTTTCGTTGACGTTGCCGCAGATTTTTCGGCAGATTTTTCAGCTGTTTTAGCCGCAAGTTGTTCTTTTCGTTCGCGACGAAGTTCGGCACGCGCCCGCATATCCGCCAAAATTTTGTTGACGGGGTGATTTGCCCGCGTTGAGCAATTTTCGTTGCCGCAATAAAACATCGGCGCACGTCCGCGAAATTTATGCACGAACATCGTTGAGCCGCAAGTTTGACATTTAATCGCCTGCGGTTCGTCCCACGTCATGAAATCGCAATCGGGCGTTCGTTCGCAACAAAAAAATTTCCGTCCGCGTGGCAACGATCTTTGCAAAAGTTTCGCGCCGCATTTCGGACAAATTTGCTCCAACGGCTCGAAAAACGGCTTTGTATTTTTGCATTCGGGATAGCCGGGGCACGCCAAAAAAATTCCGTAACGCCCGTGCCGAATCATCATTTTGCGCCCGCACTTTTCGCAGACAACATCCGACTCGACGACGGGTTCATTAATCGGCTCGGAATCTTCGCCCAAAGTTGCCATAGCCGCATCGAACGCGGGATTAAATTTTTCGCAGTAATTTTTGATGACGTCCAGTTTTTTGATTTTGCCCGCCGCAACGTCGCGAACCTGCGCGGTGACTGCGTTGTAAGCATCTGCGGAAAAAACTTCGTCAAAGAAACCGTTCAAGGCGTCCAAAACTTTTTGCCCGAGTTCGGTGACGGTGTAGCGGGAATTTTCGTTGACGATATATTTCCGCTTAATCAAACTGGAAATGCCGCCCGCGTAATATTCTGCCCAACGGACGCCGAGAGAATCCAAAGCTGCCATCAAATTTATGTCGTCGGGCGCGGTCGTTTCGCAAGTTCCAAATTTTTCGCCGCTCAAATGCGCGTAAATCAAGCCGTACAACTTGATTTGATGATCCGTCAAAAATTCTTTCACGTCAGCAGGTTTGCGATTTGCGCTCGACAAAAAAATTTCTTCGGCGGCGGGATAAGTTACAAGTCCCGCGTCGTCGTCGTCAAATTTAATGCCTTCGTAAAGCTGTTCGACGACAAGGCGCGTGCGTCCCGCCGAATAGTTCAGCTCCTTTAACGCGAGTTCCTGCAAAGTTTCGGGCGTCAATTTTTCTTTCGGCGACAAAACATTTTGGGCGGGAAGATTGGCGATTAATTTCAAAAGCATTGCGCGGAATCTGCCGACTTTCACGCCGCGATAAATTTTTCGCTCAAAATATTCGCCGACGCGGTGACTGACGAATTTGTCAAGAACTTGTTTAGCCTGAAAAGAATCCGCCAAATTTTCGTCAATCGGGCAGGCATTTTCCAAAGCCGTCTTGAAAGCCGAACGCGTCATTTCGTTCAAACGCAACCGGCAAAAAGATTTCGGGTTGACGCCGAAAATTTCGCAACATTGCCGCGCCAAAAATTCTCCGCGAGCGTCGGGGTTCGTCGCCAAAAAAATTCGGCGGGCGTTCAATGTTTCGCGTTTAAGTTGAGCCAAAAGCGTTCCCTGTCCGCGCACAGTGATGTAATCGGGCGAATAATTTTTTTCGGCGTCGACACCGATTCGGCTTTTGGGCAAGTCCTTCAAAAAGCCTTCGGTGGACAAGACGGCGAAACTGCGAGCGACAAATTTGCGCAAGGTTCGTGCCTTGGCGGCGCTCTCGACCAGAATCACCGACTTCAACAAAGTTTTCTTTGCCACGCGTTCAACCTCCTTTAAGGGAAAAGGGGAACGGGAGAAGGGATAAAGGTTTTCACTTGTCCCTTCTCCCTTGCAACTTGTCCCTTACTTGCGGGTATAGCGTCCCGCGTCCTCGACAATACAATTTTTTATTTCAAGTTCAAGAATAATTTTCGGAAGTTCATTGGGCGCAATTTCATCCGTGACGTTCAAAATTTCGTCGCCCGTGATGAAATCACCCGCAGGTATCAGCTCAAAAATTTTTGCGGCCTTGTCGGATAAATTTACGGGCGGTGCAGAAATTTTTTTCGGCACGTTAGATTCGGCAGGCTCCGCAGATTTTTTCGCGGAAACTTTTTCGTGAACGTCCGCAGGAATTTTATTCGGTTCGTTTGATTCGGAAACGTCCGCAGAAAAAATTTTCGGCTCATCAAGGTTGTAATATTCCAAAACGTCTTGCGCGTTCTTGATTAAAGTTGCGCCGTCTCGAATCAAATTGTGACAGCCGCCACTTTTGACCCAATGAATGCTACCCGGGATGGCAAAAACGTCACGCCCTTGAATTCCCGCAAATTCGCTTGTTACAAGCGCACCGCTTTTTTCGGCCGCTTCAACGACGACAATCCCGCGACAAAGTCCTGAAATTATTCGATTGCGCGTCGGGAAGGTGCCTTCGTTCGGTTCAGTCTTCAAAGAAAATTCGCTCATGACAAGTCCGTTTTCGGCAATTTTGTCGAGTAACTTTTCTTTTTCACGCGAACAGCGCACGGAGAGTCCCTGCCCCAAAACGGCAACCGTGCGACCGGTTTCAAGCGCGCCCGTGTGTGCAAATGTGTCGATGCCGCGAGCCGCTCCGCTCACAATCGTCAAACCTGCCGCCGCAAGTTCTCTGCCGAGTGCAAGTGCAATGCCTTTACCGTAATCCGTGTTGTCGCGCGTGCCGACGATTGCAATTCTTTCAACGTCGGGAAAAATTTTTCCGCGATAATAAAAAAGCACGGGCGGAACAGAAATTTCTTTTAGAATCGGCGGATAATCTTCGTCAAAAACAGTGCACAGTCCGAAGCCTTTGCGTTCGCAATAATCGGCAAGTCTTTCGGGCGCGTCGGGATGAGAATTTCGCCATTCGACAAAATAATTTAACGCTTTGGGCGGCAAACCTGATTTTTTTAAATCGGCGACCTCGGCTGTCCACGCCGCACGTCCGTTGCCGAAAAAATCCACAAGCAGTTTGACGCGCTTGTTACCCAAAAACTTCGCGCCGGCTATTGATGCGACGAAATATTTGTCCATGACCGCCGTCCTCCCGCGCCGTATAATACCACAAAAAATTTCTCGTGCAAATTTTTCGCCGTCAAGTGACAAATTTTTTTGCCCGTGATAAACTTACGGAAAATTTTTCACGGAGGCATTTCATGCAGAAAAAATTTTTGTATTTTCAACCGCAATACGTCGAAAAATTCAAATGTGACGGCTCCAAATGCGACGCCCGCTGTTGCAAAAACTGGAACGTTTTTATCGACAAAAAAACTTACGGGCAGTATTCGCAAATCAAGCCCGAATCCGAAGCCGCAGAAATTTTATCATACATGATTTTTCACGACGAACGCAAAGAATATCTTATGAAAATTGAGACCGACGGAGTTTGCCCGTTCCTGAACGAAAAAAATTTGTGCCGACTGCAACTCAAATACGGCGAAAATTTTTTGTCGGTAACTTGTTCGACATATCCGCGCAGAAGTTTAAACTTCGGAAAATTTTTTGAGCGATCTCTGGTATTGACGTGCCCCGTGGCGGCGGAAATGATTTTGTTCAATAAAGAGCCGATGCAATTCGAGTTCGTCGAAGTGTCGGAAAAAATTCACTCCAACGGCGGAAAAATCGGCATTGCGCCCGTCAACACGGATGAAGGTTTTGCCGAACACATGCTTGAAATGCAAATTGCCATGATTTCAATTCTGCAAGAACGCACGTTGACAATAGACCAACGCTTAATCGTGCTGGGATTTTTTTTGGACAGATTTGACGAAATAATATCGATTCAAAGAGCGAATTTATCAAGTTTTGACGACTCCATTGTCGCGCTGAAAAAATTAATCGCCGCTTACGAATCGAAAAGTTTTTTGGCTGAGCAAGTGCCGCGCATGTTGGCAACCGTTCAATTCGACGCGAAAAAATTTGTCGGGCTGATGTTGGAACTGCTTGAAACACTTTACGGCACGGATGAATTTGACAAAGACAGAAAATTTCTCGGCATGGTTGCAAAAACTCTCGGCATTGTTCCCGACGCAAACGGTCAAGTTTCCGCCGCCGCAATCGCCGCGAATTACATTCGCCTTTCCGACAAGCTGAAAAATTTTTCGGCACGTCGTGCGACTTTCATGGAAAATTATCTCGTCAATGAACTGTTTTTGAATGCTTACCCGTGGCGGCACGAAAAGAGTATCGCAAAAAATTTCGGCATCTTCGCGGCGAGTTACAAACTTTTTGAACTTATAACGTTCGCGGCGGAGCAAGAAAATTTCTGCGCCAAAGAAAATTTGCTGGCGTTGACGGATTGGTTTTTGAGTTCGGCAGATCATAACAACGATTTCATGAAAAAAATTTTGGAACGCGTTCCCGACGATATTTTTTCGACGCTTGAAACGCTTTTGCAACCGTGAAAAAAATTTTTCGGCGGCTAAGGCGGCTTTAATACGGCAATGATAAATTTTTTTCAAAGGAGAGTGATCGAGATGAAACTTCCCAAAATTTTTGGAGTACCGGCACTCGGTCTTGTTGCGGCATTTTTATTCGCGACAAGTGCCGGTGTTTCGGCGGCTTCCGCAACAAATTACGTCGAGGGCGTGAACTGGTCACAGAAAGTTATCACCGTTCGCGGCACGGGACTTGCCCCGACAGACGCCGTCAATCGCACACAGGCCGAAGGTCTTGCTTCCAAGGCGGCACGTGCGGACGCTTATCGCAAGATGGCGGAAGTTGTCAACGGCGTGCGCGTCGACTCCGAAACGACCGTCGAAAAAATGTTGACAACCAAAGACGTGGTTAAAACTCGTGTCTCGGCAACGATTCAGGGAGCGCGTGTCCTTGAAGAAAAAATTTTGAGCGACGGCAGTTGCGAAGTTGTCATGCAAGTTCCGATTTTCGGCGTGAAAGATTCGCTTGCCGGTGCCGTCTTTGAAAAAAACGAAACGATTGAGCCGTTCCCCGAACCCGATTACGATATCGACCCGTCCGTTCAACAATACGACCCGACCACGCCGTTAAGAAACAGACTTGAAACCGTCGCGCAACCCGTCAGAAAAAATGACGTGCGTAACGAAGGAAATTTTATCCCGACAATTCCCGATCCGTCGAAACCGCCGCTCTCGCGTTTGTCTGCGGGAAATTTTGACTTCGACAGCTTGCAAATTCCCGCGACGGGAGAAGCTTGGTCACAAAACGCCGCGCCCGTGTCTTACGAAGATCAAATCCGCAACAAAGTTCGCAGAACCGTTGCCGAATACGCGTCTTTGGCTAAGGGCAACTACACCGGTTTGGTCGTTGACTGCCGCGGTTTGGATTTACAACCCGTCATGAGCCCCGTCGTCAAAAATTCCAACGGCACGAAAATTTACGGCCACAAAAATCTTGACATAGACAAGATTATCGAAATGGGTATGGCAGATTACGTCAGCAACATTGACAGCGTTGAGCGTGCCGGCGACAATCCGCTTGTCGTTAAGGCGACCGCCGTGGAAAATTTCAACAGCAACCCCGTCTTGGAAATTCCCGACTCAAATCGCGTTTTGATTGAAAATCACGCGACGAAATTTTTGCCCGAACTGAAAGTTGTTTTCCTGTTTGATGAATGAAATTTTGCGACGAACTAAAAAAATCCCCGACAAACGCGTTGGGGGCAACGTGGACGTTGCATCCAATTGGAGCAATCTGCAACGTTATCGCAAATACAAAATCCCCGTCAAAATCGGCGAGGATTTTTTTGTTGCAGTATTGAAAGTGAATCGTGTACAATAAATTTAAAGGAGGTGTCGGCATGGGATTCTTTGACCGACTCAAAGCGGGCTTGACCAAAACTCGCGAAAAATTCATTGACAAGATTGACGAAATTCTTCACGGCTCCACAAAGATTGACGACGCGTTGATTGATGAGCTTGAAGAAACTTTGATAACAAGCGACGTTGGCATGACGACGACCGAAAAATTAATCGCGGGACTTCGCAAGGGCGTTCGGCGTGCGGAAATAAATTCGCCCGAAGACGTGAAAATTTTTTTGTCGAATCAGATTCGCGAAATTCTCACCGAAGAGGAAAGCACTTCCATAAATTTGACGCCGCCGCACGTGATTTTGATGATCGGCGTCAACGGCGCGGGTAAGACGACCACAATCGGCAAACTTGCTTCGTATTATTCCGCGCAGGGAAAATCCGTCATGATGGCTGCGGCGGATACTTTTCGGGCGGGCGCGATTGACCAACTTGAAATTTGGGCACAACGCACCGGCTCGGCTTTTATCAAACACTCCGAACGCTCCAACCCGTCAAGTGTCGCACTCGACGCCGCACGCTCCGCCGCCGCGCAAAATATTGATGTCTTGCTTGTCGACACGGCGGGCAGATTGCAAAACAAATTCAACTTGATGGAAGAACTCAAAAAAATTAATCGCATACTCGGCAAAGGAATTCCCGGTGCGCCGCATGAAGTTTTGTTGGTGCTCGACGCCACGACGGGACAAAACGCGCTCCGTCAAGCCGAACTTTTTTCGCAGACCGCAGGCATAACCGGAATTGTTTTGACGAAACTTGACGGCACGGCGAAAGGCGGCATGATTATCGGCATTAAAGAACAGCTCAACATTCCCGTCAAATGGATTGGCGTCGGCGAACGACTTGACGATCTGCGCCCGTTCAACGCGAAAGAATTTGCCGATGCACTTTTCGGGCTGTGAACAACTTTGGGAGTGATACATTTGAAAATTTTATTGACGAACGACGACGGAATTCACGGCGAAGGTTTGTGGGCTGTGGCTCACGCGCTGAAAAATCGCGGCTTCGACGTTGTGATTGTCGCGCCGATGAATCAGCAAAGCGGGATGGCTCACGCGTTGAGCGTCCTGCGCGAAATTGAATACAAGCGTTTCGACAATCCCGACTTCGAGGCGTGGACTTTCGATGGGACGCCGACCGATTGCGTAAAAATTTATCTTGAAGGTATGACCGACCAAAAATTTGACGCGGTAATTTCCGGCATAAACGACGGCGCAAATTTGGCGACGGATATAATTTATTCGGGCACCGTCGGCGCGGCTCTGGAAGGTTTTTTACATTTAATCCCGTCATTTGCCGTGTCGCGTGACAGAGAATCGGAAATTTCTTTCGACACCGTGGCGCAAGTAACAATCGATTACATGGAAAAAATTTTGTCCGTCAAAAACGAGCCGTTTTTGCACAACATAAACTTTCCGAAAAAATTCCGCGCAGATAAAGCCGAATTCGCGGGCACGCGCATGGGACGACGCGATTATATCAACGCCTTCACGAGCCGCACCGACAACGAGGGACGCGCTTATTTCCGAATCGGCGGAACGGTTTGCGACATTGACGCGGACGAAGGCACCGACCTGCACGCCGTCAATCAAGGTTTCGTCTCCGTGACGCCGATAAGTTCCGATGTTGCCGATTACGATGCGATTGTCGAACTCCGCCGAATCTTCAGAGGATAAACATGGACGACTACACTTGGCGAAAACGACTTGAGGCACGGCGCAAACGCCGCAGACGCGAACGCTTGATTGCTTTGGGATTTTTCGGACTGATTTTGTTTGGAATTTTTTTGTACTTTTCCGTGTACACCAGAACGCCCGAATACGCAATGCGCGAAATGTTCGAGGCGTACAAGGCTGGCGACATGCGAACTTTCCGCCGCCACGTCGATTTGAATTCGATAACTTTGCAGGGCTACGACGATTTGACGGGCGACCTGTTTAAATACGACACGCAACTTTCCGACCGCGAACGAAGTTTGTTTGAAAATTTTTACGTGCTGATTCGTCGGCAAATGTGTCAAGGCGCGGTTAAAGTCATGAACACTTACCTTGATACGGGCAAATGGACTTTACCCGGCGGAATTCTCAAAGGGCGGCAACTCGGCATCGACTTCGACATTTTGCTTGACCGCAGTTTGATTCGTCACACGTCACTTGTCGAACTTAAAGATGTGAAACATCACGGCGAAGAAGCGACCGCAACTTTCGCCATCGTCGAAGATTATTCGCAAACGCCGTTCGCGTTGAAAGTCACGCTGAAAGATTTGGCGAACGAAAGTTACAACGTCGGCAGTTTTGATTTTGAACTTTTCGGGCACAAGTTCACGTTCGACGGCTTCAGCTTCAACATGGGCGGCAGCGATTGGAAAGTCGTCAGCGTCGACAACTACAAAAATTATCTTGACGCCGCACGCCCGATACTCAGCGATAATCTTGCCGCGTACATTGACAACACCGCCGAAATTGTTTATCGCTACAACAACGTTTTTGCCGCCGCACAAAGCGAATTTATTTCCCTGCAAAAATCGGGGAGCGGAATCATGACGGAAAATCAACGCGCAACTGTCGCCAACTATATCAACGACATGATAATTCCGTCGCTGGAAAATCGCCAGGCGGAACTTGATCAAATCGACGTGCCGCAAGGCGCACAATTTTTGGCTCAGCTTCGGCAAGAATCGACGCAGGTAACAATTATGGCGTGGCAAGCTTACGTTCGCGGCATGATTGAAAATTCTTCGGCGGCACTCGACGAGGCGGCAAGTTTACACAAACAGGAACTTGTCCTTGACCAACGCATTGAAGAAATTGTCCACAACTCGGCAGTGGCTAAAAAATTGCCTGAACTGCCGTGACACGCAATCGAAAAATTTAAGGCCGTCACAAACGCCTAATGAAAAAGCGGCCGACAAGGATGTCGGCCGCAGCCGACGCATTTGCGTGACGCAAATACCGTCGGCACACGACTCGCGGTTTTCGAGGCGGGGTTTCAACGCGATAACCCAAAATCGCCCGCCGCGCAGGCGGCAACGTGAACGTTGCATCCAGTTTGGGTTGGCGTTTTCGTTTAAAAGGCAAATCGGCTATCCAAACTGTTCCCCCGCTTTTAAAGCGGGTTTTGCTACTTTTCTTTGCTGTCAAAGAAAAGTAGATATAAAACTTGACGGAGGAATTTCATGAGTTACTTTTTGAAACGAACCGAAAACAATCTTTGGCACGGAAAATTTTCGACTTTCCCCGAAGACTTGATAACGCACGCCGTTTCAACGCGAATCGACGGAGTGAGCCGGCCGCCGTTTAACGGGCTGAATCTCGCGCTTCACGTCGGCGACGAACCCGAAAACGTCATTGCCAACCGAAAAAAATTCGTTCAATCGCTCGGATTTAAAATTACCGACATCGTCACGCCCAATCAAGTTCACGGCGAAAAAATTTTCCGCGTCGACGAAAATTATC
>CAMUZL010000068.1 GCA_947165185.1 uncultured Selenomonadales bacterium | reverse complement strand
CAATGTGCGTCAACGATATTTTGGTTCAGGGAGCCGAGCCGTTATTTTTTCTGGACTATCTGGCAGTCGGGAAGCTTGAGCCGAAAAAAGTTGCCGAAATTGTTCGCGGCGTCGCAAATGCCTGTAAGGAATCGGGTTGTGCGTTAATCGGCGGCGAAACTGCGGAGATGAGCGGCTTTTATCCGAACGGCGAATACGACATTGCGGGCTTTGCTGTCGGCGTCGTCGAAAAAAAATCGCTGATAACTTCCGCACGCGTCAAAGTCGGCGATATTTTAATCGGTCTGCCGTCAAGCGGTCTGCACTCGAACGGATTCAGTCTTGTCCGCAAAATTGTTTTTGAGCGCATGAAGTTCACGGGCGACGAAAAATTTTCCGACGAAAAAACTTTGGGCGAAGAACTTTTGACGCCGACGAGACTTTATCCCGCGACGTGCCTGCCGATAATCAAAAAATTCGGCGAAAAAATTCACGGACTGATTCACGTGACGGGCGGCGGATTTTACGACAACATTCCGCGTGCACTGCCCAAAGGTTTGGGCGCGATAATTGATGCGGATTCGTGGGCTGTCCCGAAAATTTTCCGCGACTTGCAACAGTGGGGCAACGTTCCGCGTCGTGAAATGTTCCGAACGTTCAACTGCGGTATCGGCATGATTTTAATCGTCGACGAAACTGTTGCGGACGATTTGAGCGCGCACCTGAACGAAAATTTTGAGACGTTTTACAAAATCGGTCGTGTCGTCGAAGGTGACGGCGTTGAAATTTCGGGCGGCGAATTCTAAAAGCTAAAAGCTCACAAACGGAGGTGAATTCAATGACTAAACTCGGCGTCTTGTGTTCGGGGCGCGGCACGGATTTACAATCGATTATCGACGCCATTGAACGCGGCGAACTTGACGCAAAAATTTCCGTCGTGCTCACCGACAAACCGAACGTCAAAGCACTGGAGCGGGCGGAAGTTGCGGGCATCAAAAATATTTGCGTCGACAGAAAAAATTTTTCAAACCGCGCAGATTTCGAGGCGGAACTTTTAAAAAATCTTGACGGCGTCGACTTGGTGATTCTTGCGGGCTTCATGCGGATTTTGAGCGCGGATTTCGTTCGGCAATTTCCAAATCGCATTATGAATATTCATCCGTCATTACTGCCGTCGTTCCCCGGTGCGCACGCTCATCGTGACGTTTTGGCTTACGGCGCGAAAATTTCCGGCTGCACGGTTCATTTCGTCGACGAGGGCACGGATTCCGGCCCGATAATTCTTCAAGCGGCCGTCGAAGTTCGCGAAGACGACACCGAAGAAACTTTGGCGGCGCGTGTTTTGGAGCAGGAGCACAAAATTTATCCGCGAGCGATTAAACTTTTCATTGACGGGCAACTTGAGATTGACGGGCGTAAAGTTCGGATTGGAGGCGGCAAAATGAAAATCAAACGGGCATTAATCAGCGTGTCGAACAAATTGGGCGTGGTTGACCTTGCAAAAAAACTCAGCAAGTGCGGCGTCGAAATTATCAGCACGGGCGGCACAATGAAGGCGATTCGGGCGGCGGGCGTCCCCGTCACTTACGTCAGCGACTTGACGGGCTTCCCCGAAATTATGAACGGGCGCGTCAAGACTCTCAACCCGAAAATTCACGGCGGGATTTTGGCGGTGCGCGACAACCCCGAACACGTTCAGCAAATGGAGCAAAACGGTATCGAGCCGATTGATTTGGTCGTCGTGAATTTGTATCCGTTCAAAAAAACCGTTGCGAAACCGAATGTCACGCTTGAAGACGCGATTGAAAACATCGACATCGGAGGCCCCGCCATGATTCGTGCGGCGGCGAAAAATTTCAAATTCGTTACGGTCGTGACCAATCCCGATCGCTACGATGAAATTGCCGCGCTCATCAAAGAAACGGGCGAAGTTCCCTACGACGTGCGAAAAAATTTGGCGACTGAAGCTTTTGCGCACACGGCGGACTACGACGCGGCCATTACAAAATATCTCGAAACAATCTGAACGAAAACTTTCATGCAAAAATTTTCCCCGTCACAAACGGCGGGGATTTTTTTTGATATAATTGCCGAAAAAATCGCGGGAGCTGAGATTGTGACAAGAATTATAAACAGCGTGAAAATCACGGACGACGAATTGAAACTTTTCGCGGGCGACGAGCCGCAAAAAATTTTTTTCGACATCGGCGGGAAACCTGCCGTGCTTGAAGTGCCCGAAGGCAAAAGCGTCGTGTCCGTCGATTCCGTTCGCGCCGACGAAATTATTTTAAACTTCGCCGACGGAAAATCTTCCGTCGTGAGTGCCGCGCAGGTTATTGCCGAAGCGAAAAAAAATCCGCCGCAGAGTAAAGCCGCCTCCGACAAAAAAATTGCCGCACGTTTCAAAGAGTTTTTGCTTGACTGTGACAACGAACGCGCCGGACTCGATCCTTACGACGAAAATATTTTGTTCGACCCGAATCGCGGGCATTGGGATTTGTGGGACTTCGACGCGAGCGGCGGACGTGATATTCAACTTGGCGAAAATCTTGTGGCACGCAACCCCGCCGACGACGTTTCGACGGGAATTGTCGCGATTGATTTCGGCACGAGCCGCACGGTTGTCGTTTACGAGGACGAGTATTCGCAAATTCTTCCGTTGCAAGTCGGCAGCGGTTCTTGGCGGCACGGAATTAATCACGCGTCGAATTACGAAAATCCGACAGTCATTCAGTTCCTCGACATCGAAAGCTTTTTGACGGCGTATTATTGGCGGGACGGGCGACCTTTTACGCGCTGGGCTGACGTGAAAGTTTCGCATGAGGCTTTTGAAAATTTGACTCAAGGCGGTTCCGAAAAATTTTATTCGTTCCTGACCGATTTAAAATATTGGTGCGGCTCGAAAACGCAATTCATGCTGCGCGACGAAAAAAAATTCATCACGCAACTTGCGCCGTTCGCCGAACTTGCCGAGGACGAAGTCAATCCGCTGGAAATTTACGCGTATTATTTGGGGCTGTTCATCAACAACATGCAACAGGAGCGGCACATTTTTTTGAAATATATTTTGTCGTTCCCCGTGACGTATGAAAAAGCCGTGCGCGAAAAAATGCGGCGTTGTTTTGAACGCGGACTGAAAAAATCACTGCCGACGGCTCTGCTGGACAACGAAACCGCCATGAAAAAATTTTCCGTCAAAGAAGGCACGTCCGAGGCGGCGGCTTATGCGATAACGGCTCTGCAAGAATACGGATTCGACCCGAAAGGCGAGGACGAAATTTATTACGCGGTTTTCGATTTCGGCGGCGGCACGACCGATTTTGATTTCGGTTTTCTGCGCGAATCGCCGAACGACCGCTATGATTATTTGCTTGTGCATTTCGGAGAAAACGGCGACCGAACTTTGGGCGGCGAAAATCTCTTGAAACTTTTGGCGTTTGAAATTTTCAGAGCGAATCAAGACCGATTGATTCACGTCGACGGCGGAAAAATTCCTTTCACGTGGGCGGCGGACAAAAAAAGTTTCGCGGGCTCCGAAGCTCTGATAAAAGATTCGCAGGAAGCTCATGCGAACATGCACGCGCTTGTTGAAAAAATTCGTCCCGTGTGGGAAAATCCCGACTCCGACGCGGCGAAAGACATTTTTTCGGGCAACGAGTTTGCGATAAATTTATTTCGCGACGACGGACAGTTGATTAAAGATTTCAAGCTGGAAATTTCGATTGACCTGCAAGAAATTCTGCGCGAGCGAATCAAATCCGGCATAAAAAATTTTTTCATCTCCATGAAAGAGGCTTTTGAAAAATCCGGCAAAAATTCTATCCGCAAAGTCAAAGCTCTGCGCGAAGTCGGCGAAATTTCGATTTTTCTTGCGGGCAATTCGTCACGCTCAAAACTCGTCAACGAACTGTTTAACGAATTCATTCAGCCCGGCGAAGACTTGAAACTTTCCGACAGCGAAAATCCTTTCATCAACGGGCGACTGAAAAACGGCTACCAGTTGCGGCGCGATTGTTTCATTCAAGGCGGCAGCGTTTATCGGCGCGACGACAGCGGCATGGAAATTTGGATGGGCGATTTGGACAACGTCAACGATCAAGTTGTTTTGGCAGACCTGGTGAAAAAAATTCCGTCGAACGCGGCGGGCGACAGATCTCCCGCGCAGATTATTTTCGGCTTCGACGAGGACGCGCCCGAATTTAAAATTTTTCCCGCGTTGGGCACGGACGCCGCTCACGAACTGCAAAAATCTCGCGGCGTGGAAATTCGCACGGATATGACGGCTCCCACGGGCAAAACGGGTGTCGCGTTCGGTTTGTTGCTCAGCAGAGCCGGCGGACTTGTGCAGACCAAACACATCACGCCCGACCCCGCAAAGACGCCGTTCAGCTGTTACGTCGGACGTAACCGCAAACGCAAATTCAAAACCGTCATCGACCGCAACACGAAATTTAACGTTTGGTATCCGTTCATTGACGCGGGCGACAGTTTCGACATTTTTTACACGAACTTGCCCGAAGCCTCGTCGAATCAAATGGACATCCGCAAGGCAAAGCGCGTGACAATTAACGTTGACGAGCCCGACGAAACCGCGACTGTCTTTATTCGCGCCGTGAAGTCGAACGTTATCGAATATCAAATCGCGAAAAGCGAATCCGAACTTTCCGACGCCGAAAATATTTTTGAGCAGATTGAATTGGTTTGAGCTTGTCATAGAAAAAAATTATCCCCGCCGAATTTGACGGGGATTTTTTAGTTGGAACGCGGCGATAACGTTTGAATTGCGAAGACGTTTCGGCGCGTCAACTGTTCCCCCGCTTTTAAAGCGGGCGGGGATTTTTGATTGGAAAATTTCAAACTTAACTTGCTTGCCACGCGGCAGTTGTGTTGTCGTATCGGTAACGCGCTCCGTCGGCAAGTTGAATTGCGGGGCTCAATGTCCCGTTGAATTGAATCGTGACGGCGTTGGCTGCGTCCTGCGCCAAAGTTATCGTGTTGTTTTCTGCGGCGACTGCGGCAATGTCACTCAAGCGCATGTTGGACAAAATCACCGTGTCGAGAGCGTCCGCGTTCGTGATGAAGTCGGCTCCTTCGCCCGCGCCGTAAAGGAAATTATCCGCGCCCGCGCCGCCAAACAAAACGTCGTTGTTCGCTGCGCCCCAAAGTGTGTCGCCGCCCGTGCCTGCGTAAATCTGATTCGCCTGCGCGTTGCCGCCCAAATATCTGCCTTGCGTGCTCTGCGTGTTGTCAATGACGATTAAATTTTCATAACCGTAAACGCCGTTGGTGACGACGCCTCCGCTGTGCCAATCGTTGACGCTCAAAGTATTTCCGTTGAGTGACAGCCCCGTCAACACGCCGCCGTAATTGACGATGCTGCCGAAAGTCACATATTGCCAATTCGCTTGCGATGTATGTTCGCCGTGATAGCTGTAGGGGTAAATTCGCACATAAGAATTGCTAAAGGAATTGTAATCGGTGATGCTGTCGAGCTTAACGGTAAGCCGCCCCGCGTTGTCGGTGATTAAAAGCCCGCTGTCGGTTGAATAGCAGGTGAGACTGCCCGGTTGATAGCCTTCGTAGAAGAATCGCATTTCGTCAACGCCGATAACATAATCGACAATCTCAACGTTGAGCGTCGAATCGGCGTTGCAACCGTAAGCGAATGTGTCACTGCCCCAGTCGCCGATCAGAGTCGCATGTTGTTCACCTTGAATTGCAAGCGCACCGACAATATCATCGCCCCAGCTGCCGTTGATGTACGCGTAATTGCCGTTCATGCCCAGCGCGGGATAAAGAACCACGTCAATCGTGTCGTTGGCACTGCCGCCGACAATCGTGTCGTTCGTGCCGTAAACGTCCAGCTCGTTGCCCGTTAAGTAGCCGCTCCAGTCGCTACCAATCAGCGCGTTGTTGCTCGTCGTGCTTATCGCTCCGTTGATACCCGCGCTCACGACCGCCGTTGAACTTGTCCATCCCATAAAAATCGCCTCCCAAAAATTATTCAATCGTGATTGAAACACCGTGCGGTTTGCTTGCGTCCATTGCCTCGGCAAGTTCGTCAAGCGGAACTTTTAAATCGGTGTCCGCCGTAACTTCCGCGTCGAATTGCAAGCCTTCGTTAAAGACGACGTTTTTGCCTTTCATGAAAATGCCGCCGACAATGCTCACGAACGCCACGACCGCAACCGCTCCTGCGTCGCCCGCGCCGTGCTGATATTTGGTATACTGCAACGGAATTTCGACGCCGTTAATCGCCTTTACGGAAACAATTTGGAATTCAAGTTTGCCGCCGCGACCGAGACCGCCTGCCTTGCGTGCTTTGGTGACGACACCTTTCACGTCCGCACCCGCAGGCGCAACGACAACACCGTTGACGATAAGATTTTCGACGAGCTTGAGCGGAACCGCATCGCCTTTTTTGGATTTCTTCGACGAAAGTTCTTTGGTCAGCTCAACTTTCAAAACGACGCCTTTTGGAATGTAAGCGTTGCCTTCGGGGATTTTAGTAACTTCGACAGTTTTGGCAGTCTCAGCAGTTTTTTTGGCGGCGAAGACGGGCGCGGCGTAAATTCCCGAATTAAACAACATACCCGCACACAAAACAGCGGCGACAAATTTTTTCATTGGCGAACTCCCCTTTCGCGTGAAGAAAATTTTTAGTTTAAATTACCACGCGCAAAAGCGGAATTGGTCTCTTTGAAAGCGACAACGCAAAAAATTTTTTCAGCCGTTGAGCGGGCGGCAACCGTAACGGTCGAGAGTCTCATTAACCGTGAACAGGTCATAAATTTTTTGCTCGAAGAAAAATTTTATGATGACGTCAGCCGGGTCGTAAGGCGAAAACGAATAACCTGCGCGCTTGAGCAAATTTTCCGCCTCGTCAAGCGACAATTCCAAAGCGAAGGCGATAACAAAAAGCGTGCGTTTGTGCGGCTTGTAATATCGATTCGTGCGAAGTTTTGAAAAGACACGGCGGTCAAGATTCACGCGCTTGTAAACTTCGACGGGATTCGCGCCGCGTTCATTCATGTAGCGCAAAAGATATTCCGCGAAAGTTTCTTCGTCAGCCGCCGCCAAATTTTTTTCGAGTTGCTTTTTCTGCCGTGCGGGCAATTCAGTCAGTTTACATGTAAATATGCGACATTCGCTAATTGTAATTTTGTCGACGCTGAGCGGACGAATTTTTTTCGGCGGTTTGAAACGCAAATTTTCTTCGACGTATGAATCAATTTGTTTGAGCAGTTCTTTCGTCAGCAAAATTTTCCCCTCCAAAAAAAGCCCGCCGCTTGTCGACGAGCTTGCAGAAATTCATTTCGGTTGCCACTCAATCATTGTGTCCGGCAGATTGAACAGTCGCAACATTTTGTTGACGAGGTGATTAATCTGCGCGTCGATTGTCGCGGGCGTGTTGTAAAACGTCATCACCGGCGGCATGATAATCGCACCGCAGTCGGCAAGTTCTTTCATGTTGCGCAGGTGAATTTTGCTGAACGGCATTTCACGCGGCACGAGCAAAAGTTTTCGCTTTTCCTTAATGCAAACGTCCGCCGCCCGCAACAAAAGATTTTCGCAGTAACCCGACGCAATGCCCGCCAAAGTTTTCATCGTGCACGGGACGATAATCATCCCGTCGACAAGAAAACTTCCGCTTGCAATCGACGCGTCCATTTGATTCACGTCGTAAACGCAATCGGCAAGGCGGCGAATATCGTACAGATCGAAATTCGTTTCGTCGCGAATCGTCAGCTCCGCGCCCTCGGTGATGATTAAATGAGTTTCGACCGAATCAATTTGTTTCAGGCGTTTCAAAAGTTCCACGGCAAGCACGACGCCGCTCGCGCCCGTCATTCCGACAATCAATCGCATAAAATTTTTCCTCCGTCAATTTCGTAACGTTGCATCCAATTCGGTGAACGTGTTCGCATCTCAAAAATTTTCGGGTTGATTCAAATTGTAACCGCGTGGCGTTATCATAAAGCCGCCTTTGACGAACGTTTGAGAGTTTCCGATTAAGACGAGCGAAAACATGTTAATTTCTTCGCGTGTGAAATTTTCCAGCGTCGAAATAATTTTTGTTTCGCCGTCGCGTCCCGCGTTCGTCACAATTCCGACGGGCGTATTTTTTTCACGGAACTCCAGCAAAATTTTTTGCACTTCGTCAAGCTGAGTGATTCGCCGTTTACTTTTCGGATTGTACAGCGCAATGACGAAATCGCCCGCCGCCGCCGCACGAATTCTTTTGCGGATAATTTCCCACGGCGTCATTAAATCGCTCAAACTCACGACGGCGAAATCGTTCATGAGCGGTGCGCCGAGAATTGCAGCCGCCGCGTTGACTGCGGAAACTCCCGCGACAATTTCAAATTGCGGACGTTCATTTTCGGGCAAGTCCAAAATTATTTCGACGACAAGCCCCGCCATTCCGTAAATGCCCGCGTCACCACTCGAAACGACGACGACATTGCGCCCCGCCAAAGTTTCGGCGACGGCAAGTTGACAGCGTTCGACTTCCTGCATCATTGCGCGCCCGATAATTTTTTTGCCGTCAAGAAATTTTTCAATCAGCTTGATGTAAGTGTTGTAACCCGCGACAACTTCGGCGGATTCAATCGCCCGACGCGCTCGCGGGGTCATTTCGTCCGAAGTGCCGGGACCGATACCGACAACGGAAATTTTTGCCATGTTGTAACCTCCCAAAAAAATTAGGAATCGGGAACTGCAACAATTCCAAATTCCTAACTCCAAACTCCAAATTATTTTCAAGCCGCCGTGAAAAGTTTTAGTCCTTGACGAGTTTTTTTGCGCCGACGAAACGCGCTCGCCAATATTCGTCGTTCAAACTGCTTATGGTAACGCCGCGGCTGGACGAAGCGTGCAGAAATTTTCCGTCGCCGACATAAATTCCGCAGTGAGAAACTCCGCTGGTGTAAGTCGTGAAGAAAACCAAATCGCCCGCCGTGAGCTGATTTTTTTGAGCTTTGCGCCCAAGGTTGTATTGTTCGTCCGCAAGACGCGGAATTGTAACCCCGTTCATTTTGAAAACGTATTGTAAAAGTCCGGAACAATCGAAGCCCGAAGGTGTGGTGCCGCCGAAAACGTAAGAAATGCCCATCAAAGTTTTTGCCGTCGAAACAATCTGCGCGCCCTGCGTTTTGGTTATGAAAGTTTGCCCGTAAGGCGCAAGCGTCGAAGAAGTCGGCGCGTTGACGGCGGGTTTGACTTTAATTTCGGGAAGCACGCGACCTTTTTTTTCTTTGGCTTTTTTAAGTGCTCGCCACGTCACGTTCGTCACGATGCCTGTCACGGTAATTTTATTGTCGTGCTGAAATGCGGCGACGGCGCGTTCGGTCTCAGTGCCGTAAACTCCGTCAAGTTCGCTGATGTCGTAGCCGATAAGATAAAGTTTTTTCTGGAGCGTCAAAACGTCTTCGCCCCGCGAATTTTTTGATAATGTCGGTGAAGCCAGAGCCGCAGAGCTCAGGAACGTGACGAGAGCGGCGGCGGTTATGAATGCTTTAAAATTCATCGGATCAACCCCCGATTAGGGAGCAGGTTTGTTATCTCCCCCTAAACAAATTTGAAAGAAAACTTTTGGCGCGGCTTGATGTAACCTGTTAAAAAATTTTCTTCGTCCAAGATGTGCGCGGCGATATTGACGCGTTCATCTGCGGGCAACACGTCCTGCACGATTTGAACTTCGCCGGCGTAACGGGCAAATTTTTCGTTGTCAATCGTCACGTCGCCGAAACTTCTTTCAATCGGCAAATTGTCTGCGGAAATTGTTCCGCCGACTTCGCGCAGAAATTGACGGCCTTCAACGGCACGAATCACCGATTTTGAAACGTCTGCGCGGCGCGTGAAAGTGTTGCTCAAAATTTCCGCCGTGGTCAAATCGTTGCTCAAAAGTTGCGCCTGCAAAATAACTTCGTCGTCGTTAATTGCGGCAACCGCGTGCAATTCGTCTTTTGTCGGTTGCCCGTCGCCGATGATGATAAAATCCGTGCCGAGCGCCGCCAAAAATCTTGCCGACAAGTCCGTCGAAAAATTTCTGCAGTCTTCGAGCGTGGGCAGACCTTCGCACAACGGAAGTCGCTTTTTGCCGTCACGACTTGGAACGAACGCGCCGACTTGAATTCCGAAATCGTGCAAGATTCGATTTTGGTCGGCGAAAAAATATGTGTCAAGCCC
>CAMUZL010000067.1 GCA_947165185.1 uncultured Selenomonadales bacterium | reverse complement strand
TCTTGCCGCCGCGATATTCTTCGACGGCTTTGGGATTTTTCGCGATAACTTCGTCGACGGCAGATTCAATCGCGCTTGTGTCGGTAATTTGCACAAGACCTTTGTCGCGAACAATTTTTTCGGGCGCGTCGGGCGACTTCCACATCTCCGCGAAAACGGTTTTGGCGATTTTTCCGCTGATTGTGCCTTTCGCGATAAGCTGAATCATTTCGGCAAGTCTTTTCGCGTCGACGGGCGAATTTTCAATCGTCAAGCCGTCCGCGTTAAGATTTTTCGACAGGTCACCCATAATCCAATTCGCCGCAACTTTCGCGTCCGCGCCGAAATCGACAACCGCATCAAAATACTCCGCCATTGCGCGTGAGCTTGTGATAATTCCCGCGTCGTATTCGCTCAGCCCGAAATTTTTTATCAGACGTTCGCGGCGAGCGTCGGGCAATTCCGGCAAAGATTTTCTGAACGCGTCAATTTCTTCGTCAGTCGTGACAATCGGCGGCAAATCGGGTTCGGGCATGTAACGATAGTCGTGCGCGTCCTCTTTCGAGCGCATCGACTGCGTAATTCCGCGTTCGGGGTTCCATGTGCGCGTTTCCTGAATAATTTTGCCGCCGTCGTCCAAAACTTCCGCTTGACGTTCAATTTCGTAGTTAATCGCGTCTTCGAGAGCCTTGAACGAATTAATATTCTTCATTTCGGTGCGCGTGCCGAGTTTGTCACTGCCGACGGGGCGCAACGAAACGTTTATATCTGCGCGCAGGTTGCCTTCCTCCATGCGGCAATTGGAAACGTCAATGTATTCGAGAATCGACTTGATTTTTTCCATGTAAGCGCGCGCTTCCGCCGCCGAATGCATATCGGGTTCGGAAACAATTTCAATCAACGGAACGCCCGTGCGATTGTAATCGACGTTCGAGCTTGACGAATCTTTAATCGTCGTGCCGCTGTGAACGAGTTTGCCCGCGTCCTCTTCCATGTGAATTCGCGTCAGGCGGACAGTTTTTTTCTCACCGTCAACAACAATGTCGACGTGCCCTTCGTAAGCAATCGGCAGGTCATATTGCGAAGTCTGCCAATTTTTGGGCAAGTCGGGGTAATAATAGTTCTTTCGATCGAACTTGCTGAACTTATTTATCTTGCAATTCGTCGCAAGACCGGCTTTGATGGCGAATTCGACGACGCGGCGATTGATTGTCGGCAAAACGCCCGGCAATCCGAGACAAACGGGGCAAACGTGCGTATTTTGTTCCGCGCCAAACGTCGTGGCACATCCGCAGAAAATTTTCGTTGCGGTTTTAAGTTCAGAATGAATTTCCAAACCGATAACGGCTTCATACTCCAAAATAAATCGCTCCTTTTCAATAGAGATAATCTTCAGCCCAAGACTTGAATTTTTTTATGCGGTCTTCCGTGTCGATTTTAATTTTTCGGTTTTCGCTATCGACGCTGTCGCGTTGATTTATCGTCAAGCGATCTTCCTCCGCGTCCGTCGCCGAATTTTTGACGACGTAAGAATTGTTTTCACACTCGACATAAAAATCGCCGAAGAGCAAGCGCATACCCAAATATTCCCGCGAAAGATTGTCGTTGACTTCGACAGCCTTCAGGAACGGCTGATATGAATTCGTCGACATTTTTTGTTCCTGCCACATCACCGCCAAACAATACGGTTCCTCGGCAAAATTTTCCCAACGATATTTGCCGTAGCGCGGCGGGCGAAATTCGGCGTACTTCATAAAGTAATACGTCCACTCGAACGAAGATTTATTTTCGCAATCGGCAAGATATTCGTCGATGATTTTTTGCAGATAATCATCCGTGAAATTTTTTGCGCTGTCCAAAAGTTTTTCCAGAAATTCTTTCGTTTCGTCGAAATGTTTGACCAATGCGCTCTTGTGGAAAAGATTTTGCCACGACTGCGGACGCGTTGAGCCGAGCTGATAACGCCGACCGTTGTTGTCGACTTGCCAATAGTCGCCGCACGCCAACAATGCACAGGCAATTTTGTCGTAGTCGCATTTGAAAAGCGAAATGAACCGTGAAAAATATTCGGGACATTCCAAGCCGACAATTCCGATTCGTCCGTACAATAAATAATGATCTTCCAACTCGAAAAGCGATTCGGCTTTATCGGGATTTTGTTGCGTCCAAGAAAGTTTTTCGCGCTCCTCCGTCAGCTGAATTTCGTTGAAGTTGTAATTGTTTTCGGCTTTGAGTTCATTGCGCCGCAAAATTTTTCCGTCAACGATTATGTTGTCGACCTGCTCAAGCATGGCGGGAATTCGGTTACCGTTGTTGCGCGCCGTGCTGTTGCTCATTTCGGCAGCAAGGGAATTTTCCACCAGATTGTTGACGATACGAATTCGCCGTCGAAAATCCGCGTCCGAAATTTTTTCCGCGTTGAGCAGATAAGTCACGAAAGCGTAAAGCATGACGACTTTGCCGAGCGAAAAATTTTTGTTGTAAGATTTGACGCAGTCACCGAAAAAATCCGCGTTGTCGAAGTAAGTAATAATTTTTCCCGCCGCGTGTTGATTAACATCTTTCCTGTTGCGGCTCCCGACGAAAACTCTGCCGGCGAAGAAATCGGAAATTTTTTCTCGTTTGTCGAGTTCGTACCAGCAATCGAAACTTTTTTCCAGAAAATCGACGTTTGCGCACACGTCGCCGCCGAAAAATTCTTCCAGCAAAATAAAAGGATCGTCGCGCTTTTTGTTATACGGCGTGTCATTTTTTTTGTAAAGTATCACGTCGCACAGGAAACCGAAATACGCCAAAAATCCGTCGTCGACCAAATTATTTTTGTCGCGATAAGTCCAAAGCAAATCCGTCCAGACAGTATCGATTTTCAAAATAATTCTGTCGGAAAGTGCGGCGTCAATTTCGTCGAGCTTGCGCTTGAATTCCGCCTTGAAATGCTCAAAATCCGTCAAAGGCTTGCCGCGAGAATTCATCGTGACGTAAAGTTCGTCCGTCAAGCTCATGCCCTTAATCGTCAGGAAGTAAAACGAAATCGCGTCGCTTTTGAGCTTGCCCCAAAGATTTTCCACGGTGAAAAATTTTTGACGAATGGCGTCGAGCATGACCAGCATCGAACTGACGGTCGGATCTTTTTTCCAGCTCAAAGGAAAGTTCGCGTGATTTTCTATTTCGGCGGACAAAGTTTCGGCGTCGAAATTAACTTCGGCGTCAATCAGAAATTTGCAAAACTCCCGTGAATCGGGGCGCGTGTCGTAAGAAAAATTTTTAAGAAATTCCGTTTCGGAGAGAGGAACATTTTCTTTTTTGGTGGCGTACAGGTGCAACAGAAACAATGTCGTCAATCGTTGCTGTCCGTCAAGCGGCGTCAAAGTCCCGTTGACGCTCAAGTCGCCGTAAACGAAATCGAGTTTGATTTTTTTGTCGGTCGTCACGGCTTTATAAAGCGCGTCCAAAAATCTTTCACGCACGCGGCGAATTTCGGCGGTGTTTCTTCCTTGCGCGTAATCGCGTTGAATTTTTGGGATGATGATTCGGCAAACCGGTTCGGGGGCGCCGGTGTCGAAAATATTCATGAACGTTCGCAAAACTTCGGGCATGTCAATCCTCCTTGTCCGCAAATTTAATCGGCTCCGCCAAAAAATCTTTCAGCTTGTCATTAATCGCCCGAATGTATTCGCGGCGGTCGGTTGCACTCCAAAAATGCAGTTGATTTTTTTCGGAGGCGGTGTAGTACTTCAGGAACGCCATCTTTGTGCAAAACGGAATAAACGCGCCCGCCATATCGAGCTTGATAATTTCGTTGCGTTTCACGTCGAAAACGGAATTGCCGAGCGCGGAATTGTTTTCGCATTTGAGCAAAGCAAGATTCGCGATTTTATCGATTGCGTCTTCGGTCATAGTTTCGGGCGAAAGTTTTTCGAGAATTTTTTGACGCAACGTGCGGAATTTGTCACCTTTGATTTCTTTCAACCTTAACAGGCCGTCAATCTCGTCGATAAGATTTTTATTTTCGTCGTGTGAAATTTCCAGTGATTCGCGGTGAAGTTTCAACCATTCGCGCCACTGTTCCTGCGTGCCGACTTCCTGCGACTTGACGGCGTGAATATGTTCCAAGCTCCACGAAGATTTTCCGTCCGCGCTGAACTTGTATTTGTCAAACGCAAACCACTGCGATTGTTCGCCGTTTTGCCGCACGGATTCGACGTTGAATAAAAGCAACAGTCTGCGAATTCGTTCGGCGTCGTCGTTGTAATTCCAATCGGAATAATTTTCGCCGTCTTTGAGTTTGATACTTGCCTTGATAAATTCGTCGAGCCGCGATAAAAATTCGCGCTTGTTCTTTTGCTTTTTGGATTCGGAATAAATATCGGAAAGACTTTTGTAGCCCGAAGCGATCAGATAGCCGATTTTGTGATATAACTCGTGATTTTCGTGCCAATCTTTCAGCAACAAAAAGTTGCGCACAATTTTTTGCCACAGCTCATTTAAATCGTCGCCGCGCTTTTTCAGGTCGTCGAAATAAAAAAACGTGGAATATTTGTCTCTGTCGTCGACTTTTTTGTCGGCAATCAAATCCAAAATCAAATCGATGCGCGTCTGATATTTTTCCGCCGCACTGTTCGTCAAAAAATACCACAGCGAATCGACGTGCAAATCTTTTTCGAGGTTGTCCCACTGCAGGGCAATTTCGTCTTGTCGTCGCCCGTCCACATTGCAATTTTCGTTGCTCAGGAAAGCGGCTTTGACAAGTTCGGCACTGGTCAGCGGAATTTTGCCGATGTTGAGTCGCGTGAACATTGCCGCCGCGTCTTCGGTCTCGTCAATTTCGTACCAAATGACTTTGACGTTATAAGTAAAGAAATTGTTCAGATTTCCCATGACGGCAGACTTTTGACCTTTTTCGTTGAACCACTTTTCAATTTGCTCGTAAGCGTTCGCCATAAAATAAAAATCAATGTTTTCATTCTTTCGGCTAACGTCAATGTTCGCGAGGAATTCCGCCGACTTGTCGCGTGTTTTGTACTCCAACGAAAATTTCGGTGCCTCGATAAAACCGTTACTGAATTTGTGCATGTACTCATAAATCAAAAACAGCGTCGTCAGACGTTGCTGACCGTCGATAAGCTCAAATTCGTCGTCGCCAAATTTTTTGACTACAATCGGCTGAAGACAATAATTTTTCGTTGCTTGACCGTCGTGCCCTTTCAAAGCAAAAACATCTTCGAGCAGGCGGCGAACTTCGTCGGTACCCCAACGATAGCCACGTTGATAGGCGGGGACAAAAAATTTTCCTGCAATGTCGTTGACAAATTTCATTTCGAGTTTAGACATAAAGTCACCTCCATCAGTTACGCTTGTCGCCGTGTCGCCCGATGTTCGTCAAAATGCCAATCGCCGCCATTGTGATAATCAGCGAAGTGCCGCCGTAGCTGATAAACGGCAACGGGACGCCGACGACGGGCATCATGCCGCCGACCATGAACAAATTCGCAATCGCCTGCCCGACGACCAAAAGCATAATTCCCATTGCCAAAATTTGTCCGTATTCGTCGCGGGCGCGGTTTGCAATTCGTGCGGCGTAAATCGCGAACGCTCCGAACAGCAAGAAAACCAAAATCGCGCCGAGGAAACCGTTTTCCTGACAGAAAATCGCGAAAGCAAAATCCGTGTGCGCTTCGGGCAAATAATCGTACTTACTGACGCCGACGCCAAGCCCCATGCCTGTCAATTCGCCCGACCCGATTGCCGAGAGCGATTGAACTGTCTGATAGCCGTAATTTTGCGCGTCCGACCACGGATCGTAAGCAATTTTCAAACGTTCAAGTCGATACGGTTCGCGAATTATCAAAGCCGCAATTCCCGCGACCGCCGCGCCCGAAAGTGCAAGAATTTTTTTCTTTTCGAGACCCGACACGACCAACATCAACATCGGAATGCCCAAAATTATGCAGCCCGTGCCCATGTCCGGTTCCATTTCCGTCAACGCGAACATTACGGCGATAATTCCCGCCTGCAACGTGAAAAGATTAAGCGGCTGTTGCAATTTCACGCGCATGGAAATGTACGCCGACGAAATCATTATCGAAACGAGTTTTGCAAGCTCCGCCGGCTGAAATTGCGTTACTCCGAGCGGCAGCCAGCGTTTTGCGCCGTTGACGACGGGGCCGATAAGCAAAACCAAAATCAGCGCGAAAATCGTAAAGCCGAGTATCGCGACAATTCCGCGCCGCCAAATATGATAATCCACGCGAAAACAAACGATAAACGCGATTAGCCCGACGACGACGTTAATGACGTGGCGTTTCAGAAAAAAATACGGCGTGTCGAATTCGGCTTCCGCGAAAACGAAACTCGCGCTGAAAACGTTAATCGTGCCGAGAATCAACAGCACCAAAGTTATCGCGATAATCGCTTCCATGTCGTTCGTCCAGAAGCGTTTTTTGTCGGCTTGAGCAACTTCGTGGACTTCCGCCATCAAAACACCTCCTCAAAGCGCGGGGACGAGCCGCAGACGATTTTTCGCGAGCCAAACCGTCAACAGTCGTTCGGCAATCAACGCGACGACGCGATATTTTTTCGGATTTTCGACGGCGGAAATGTTTGTCGTGTCCAAAACTTCCCGCGCCACGTCCGTGACGAACGAAAACAGCCATTCGCAATACGAATCGAAAATATTTCGCCGCGTGATGAATTTTCCGAGCGGAAACAGGCAATGCCCCTCCGAAACGAAATGGAACGCCGATAAATAATTTGGTTGCTTCAACTTTAATTGCTTGCGGAAAATTTTTTCGACATGTTCGTTGAGATACTCTCCGCAAAGTGAAATTGTCTGTTCGTGCGGCGTGAGCGCGGAAAATTCGCCTTGAGCGACAATCACGTCACACCCGCGCAGAATTTTTGAAATTTCTTCCCGCGACGACGGATTTTCGCCGTTGACAAGCCCAAGCGTCGTGTGTTTGGTATTTTTCCACAGCCAATGTAACGCCGCGACATCTTCGCCGAGATAACGCCGCAAATTTCCGACGGCACCGGTCGTATCGGCGGGCAAATCGCTTGCGGAATAAATTCCAAAATCTTCGGGCGGCGCGAATTTCGTCAGCAACGCCCACGAGCCGTTGACTGCGGGAAAATTTTCGACTTGAGCGAAGGCAACGGAACTTTCGGCGAGCCAACCTTCGAGCGCGGAATTTTTTCGCACGAACAGCAAAATTTTTTCGGTCATCGCGTCCGTGGCGACAAGCGCGTCAAAAATTTCGTCGACTGAACGATCTGCGGAAAAAATTATCGCGTCGTAAGTTTGGAGTCTGCAAGCGGCGAATTTCGGATAAATTTTGTTGTAAAAGTTTTCGAGAAGCGGAAATCTGCGCGCAGAAAAATTTTCGTCAATGCCGTCGACTTCCAGCCCGTGAGCGAACGCGGAAAAAATTTCGTTACGCGCAAAAAAATCGTCTGCGTCGAGCAAGCGCGAAAATTTCAGTTGCCGAATCAAATCAAGCAGCATTTGAACATTTTCAAGCGCGAAAAAATTATCGCCCGCGAACTTCAAAAAACTTTCACGCGTCAAAAATTTTTCACTGCCGAAACGAGCGAGCCGCTCAAAATTCGTCGCGAACTTCGCCGAGTCGTCGAAAATAACGTAATCCGCGCCGTCGAAAAGTTTTTGCGCGTCGTCGTCGGTGAGTTGCTCCTCGTCCGAAAAAATTTTCCCGTCGTCGCAATCAATTTGCCCGACGATATTAACTTTTTGCCCGTCAAGTGCCCGTAAAAAATTTTTCATGTCTCCGCACAACAAAATTCGCGGAATAAATTTGTCGGTCAAAATTATCACCTCCGGTAGGGGCTAGGGACTAGGGACTAGGGACTAGTCCCTACTATTCCCCAGTCCCTAATCCCCAGTCCCCAATTCAAAGGTCGTCGCGGAAGATTATCGGCAACGGCTTAATCTTCAGGCGATTTTTCATCAGCCAAACCGTCAACAAGTGTTCCGTTATGAAACTCATCGCCCGATATTCGCGGGGGTCGTCGGAAATTTTACTTGTCGCCAAAAATTCTTCGGTCGCGTCGACAATGAACGAAAACAGCCATTTACAATAAGCGTCGAAAATATTTTGCCGCGTCACAAAAATTTCGTAGCAGAAAACGCCGAAACTGTCCGTCACGCGGTCGAAGGCGTCGAGATAATCGGGTTGACGGAGCGCGATAAATTTTCGCAGAGCCGCCCGCGCATTTTCCGCCAAAGTTTTTCCGCTGAGCATGATTTTCCAGTCGCGTTCGGAAACGAAACCGAATTTGCATTCGTTGACGATAATATCATAGTCGCGCAGAATTTCGGTCGCCTCGTCCGCCGTCAAAATGTTTTGCCCGTCCGCCGTGAAAAATCTGCGGTAGTGCAAAAATGCAACGTGACTTTGATGCGTGTGCTTCCACAGCCAAAAAAGCGCGGTGACTTCGTTCAGATACAAATTCAAGCGGCTGATATTTTCGCCCGCATCGTCGACAAGTTCGCCGAAAGTTTCCGTCGTGAGCGCGTGCCCCGCGTGAATGATTTTGTAACCGTCAGGCAAGTCGAGCAAAATTTTTTTGTGCGTGACGACGTAAGCCGCGAATTTTTTCGACGTAAATTTTTCAATCAGATACAACGAGCCGTTTATTGCGGGCCGGAAAGAAATCTGCGCGAAGATTTTTTGATTTTCGACGAGCCAACTTTCAAGCGCGGAATTTTTTCGTGCGAACGTCAAAATTTTTTCCGTCATTGCGTCCGTTGAAATCACGGCGTCGATAAATTCTGCGGGCGAGCGTTCGGCGGTCAACAAAATCGCGTCGAAAAATTTGTAACGGCAATCTTCGGGCGAAGCGAAAATTTTCCCGTAAAAATTTTCAAGCGCGGGAAATTCCACGTCGCGAACAATGCCGTCGATTTTGCGATTCAGGTCGGGGAACATGTGATAATCGTTTGCGGCGAAGTAACCGTCAAAATCCAGCACGCGAGCGAAATTTTGTGCATGAATCAAATTGAAAATTTGCACGGCGTTATTGAGCGAAAAAAATCCGTCGCGAACGTAATTT
Organism: uncultured Selenomonadales bacterium; assembly: GCA_947165185.1. Lineage (GTDB taxonomy): Bacteria > Bacillota > Negativicutes > Selenomonadales > Selenomonadaceae > Quinella. The sequence continues at coordinate 1,158 of CAMUZL010000067.1, read as the reverse complement.
AAAAGCGTCGGCACCGTGACAACGCGGTCGATAAATTTCAGCGCGTAAAGTTCGCGGAAACGTGCCAGAAATTCTTCGTGATTTTCGATGACGATATAATCAGCCGCTCCGTCCAAAATTTTTTGCAATTCGTCAGCGGAAATTTCGTTATCGTCCAGAAAAATTCGGAAGTCGCCCGGCTTGAGCGTGAAATTATCGGCGGCGGTTTTGTGTGCGGGCATGATAAATTCCCCGCGTTCGGCGGCACCTTTGAAACGAATTCGCCCGACAATTTCAACGGGGCGATTGTCAATTTCGCGCAGAAAATTTTTCGCGTTGCCGCACAGCAAAATTCGCGGAATGTACAAAAGTTATCGCCTCTTTTAAGGATTAGCTTTGAGCTTTAAGCTTTAAGCTTTAAGCTTTGAGCTTTAAGGTTTTCGGCTGAAGACTAATTCAGATATTTGGTCAGTGTCGCCAAAAGTTTCGGAATGTCGAGCGGTTTGGCAAGGTGATCATTCATGCCGGCTTTAATCGCGTTGTCTTTGTCCTCCTCAAACGCGTTGGCAGTCATCGCGACAATCGGGACGGTATGGGCGTCCTCGCGGCTGAGTGCGCGAATTTCCCGCGTCGCTTCGTAGCCGTTCATCTTCGGCATTTGAACATCCATCAAAATTAAATCGTAATGATTCGGCGGCGCGTCACGGAATTTTTCCACGGCAACAGTCCCGTCGTCCGCGTCGTCGACTTCAAGCCCGATTTCTTCAAGCACGGCTTTTGCAATTTCGCGATTAACTTCAATGTCCTCGACGAGCAAAACGCGCTTGCCGCTGAAATCCGTCGCAGTCAAGTCGTCGGCTTTGGATTCGTCCTCTTGCCCGCCGATTGCCCGCGACAATGCGTTTTTCAAATCGCTCATGAAAAGCGGCTTCGTGCAAAAAGTTGTAACGCCGGCTTGTTTTGCTTCCTGTTCAATGTCCGAATAATCGTAAGCCGTCAAAATAATTACGGGCGCGGTCATTCCCACGACGCGGCGAATTTGGCGAACGGTTTCAATTCCGTTTTGTTCGGGCATCAGCCAATCGACGACGTAAGCGTTAAACGGGTCGGAGTCGAGCGCACGTCCTGCGCGGAAAACTGCTTCACGCGGGGAAGTCGTCCACTCTGAACGCATACCCA
>CAMUZL010000066.1 GCA_947165185.1 uncultured Selenomonadales bacterium | reverse complement strand
AGAAAATATTGGAAACAACATGCGGGCGTGAAAAAACTTTTCGGCGATAAAAAATCAGTTGCGGATGCCGACGTTGTGATTGTCGTCGAAGGCGAATTCGATTGTATGAGCATTTGGCAAGCAACCAACAGAAAAGTTGCGGTCGTCGCGATTTTGGGTTGTGGTAACTGGAAGAAAACCTTACTGCCGAATTTGTCAACGTTGCTCAAAGGCAAGCAACTGATTTTGTTATTTGACGCCGACGACGGCAAGGAAAGTTCAGATAAGCTCCGCGCTGAACTCACACGGCTTGCAGTTCCGGCTGTGTCTCGTTACCTGTATGACAAAATCAGTTTGGCGGAAGGCAAAAGCAAATTCGGTATCAAAGTTGACGCGAACGATATTTTGAGACTAAGCCCCGCCGACGTGCCTGCAGGTAACAAAAACGGCGAAGAATTCTTGAAAAAATTAATTGAGCGGATACTCGACGACGCCCGCGAAGAATTGACCAAAGTCAAAGACAAAATCACGCAACAAAGTCTTTTCAACAATGTAAATGCAAGCTCCGCAAGTCAATCGACGAGCAACGGCAAGGCAAAACTCAAAAATCAATCAACGGTCGGTAAAGATGAGCAATCTAAAAAATCCGCGCCCGTCGTCACAGCTGAAATAACCCAAATTGCCCGCGCCGCGCTCAATACAATTCCGGTTGCTAAATGCACGGAACCAGTTTGGACAAAAATTATTTGGGCAGGGCGGGCAAGTGGATTGACGCTTAAAGAATTAACCGATTGGAGCCGCCGCAACGATAGTCGTTATGATCCGGCGGCAGTCAAAGACCGTTTCGAGCGTTATCGTGCGGATGAGGGTTGGACAGTCAAATATCTGATTGAAATCGCCAAAGGATTTGGGTTTAACGAAAACACCGCGAAAATTTATTCGCTCAAAACCGAATTAAGCAAACTCGAAAAAGAAATTGCCGACTTCGACAAAGAAAAAGACGCGGCATTAGAAAAGCTCCGTGACGTTGAAAAATTCGATAGTGATACCGTTTTTTCGGAGGAAGTCATAACGGCGGCGGCGTTCGCTCGTCTCACAGACAGAAAAGCTTTTGATAACTTTCGGCGCGAAGTCAAAATCTATGGCGACAAGCACAAAGACGAAAAAGTTGCCGTCAATAATTGGCTAGCCGACGTAAGAGACCGCGCAAAAGAAATCCAAAGTCGTGAAAGTGACTTGATAACGCGGCGCAACAAAATTAAAGCTCAAATACAATCTTTGGCGTTTGTCGGCGAACATGATTTGCTGAAAGAATTCATTATTCCGTTTGAATACAGCATTTCAGTTGAAGGCGGCATTGAGAAAGTTGAAGGCAACAAATTTATTCAAGTTTGTCGCCGACCTGTCGTTATCGTCGAGAAAATTCACTGCACGGAGGAAAATATTTTCAAACTGGTTTTGAGTTTCATGACGACAGCGGGCAAGTGGAAAAAGTTACCGCCGACGGAAAAAGCTATCGTGTTCAATCGAAATCGGCTAATAGACCTTGCCAACGCTGATTTGCCCGTTACAAGCTCAAATGCCGCTCACATTGTCGATTATCTTGACGCCTTCAATGCGCTGAACGAACAAAAGCTGCCGTTGTCCAAATTCGTTAATCGAGGCGGTTGGCACAAATTCAACGGCACGGATTATTTCATTGATCCGCGTCGAGAGGTAACCATTACCGACGACGACAGCGGCAAGAATATTCGCGTCATGGTTGATACTTCGCGCAGTGAATTCGCGCAACACTTAAAGCAAGTCGGAAGTCTTGATAAGTGGAAAGAAATTTATCAGTTGGCAAAAAAATCGCCCGTTGCTCGTTTAATGGTTGCGGCGGCGGTTGCTCCGCCACTACTTAAAGTTTTGGGCGAACGAAACATTTTCCTGTATATCTACACTTCGACACGGGCAGGAAAAACTACCGCTTTATATTTGGGCACGTCTGCAATCGGAGACGAAAGAATCAACTGCTCGTTTGACGCAACTAAAAACGGATTGACGGGCGCGGCGGCGGAAGTCAATGATTATGCGCTTTGTGTCGACGAGAAAGAGGTTGCCGACGATCGGATCAGAGACCAAATGAAAGCTTTAGTTTATGCAGTTAGCAACGGAGTCGGCAAGTTAAAACAAAATCGAGACTCGACGCAGAAAAAAGTTAAATTTTGGCGAACAATCGCAATCGCAACCGGTGAAACGATTTTACTGCCCGATAACGTCACGGGCGGCGCGAATACTCGATTGTTGACCGTCAAAGCTCCGAAAGTAATTTTGCCTTCCGACGACTGCAAAATAATTCGTGAAGGAATCAAAGAAAATTACGGGCTTGCCTTCCCGCTCGTTATCGACAAAATCTTACAGACCGACCGAAATGTCCTGCGCGAAGTTTTTGACGATATGGTTGCCACTTTTAAGGCGAAATACTCCGAAATTCTTCCCGAATACTGTAACTATATGGCTGTGTTTTCACTTGCCGACGCGCTTTTGAATTCTGCATTATTCGGAGACACGCTCACGACACACGACGGAATGACAATCAAAGCAAGTGACGATGCGATTATTAACGCCGGAAAAATCTTCCCAATGTTACCGACCCTAACTGAAATTTCCGATACTCCGCGTGAAAAAGAATTCGTGCGGTCGTTTATCGGGCAGAATCAAAATCGCTTTGTCGGCGGCAATGTTGATTTAGACAAAATACAAATGTTTTATGGCAAGCTCAAAGATGACGACGGATTTACTTATATCGCGGTAAAAGCTCTAAAGGACGCGTGCGCGATTGAGGGTTTTGATTTTCGCAAGCTCGTTGCAGATTTGGTTGCCGACGGATTTTTTAAACCAGACGAAAAGATAAAGAAAAATCATAAAACACCGCTCACGACAGTCCAGAAAAAAATCGGAAAGCTCAATTTTAGTTGTTTCCGAATACCGAAAGAAAAATACGACGAACGAGAATAAAGTTTCGGATAAAAAATTGTCCTACCTGTCCTACCACTGTCCTACCACTGTCCTACCAAAAATTTGGCGTTATAACGCCATTTATAAGTAAAAGTAGGACAGTAGGACAAGTAGGACACAAAAAACGTCTTATATAAGGGGAAAAAATATACACACAGCATAAGCGGCTGTGTGTTGTGTGTACTTTTTTTTTCTATAGTTGGTTGTAAAAAACTGTCCTACTTGTCCTACTGTCCTACTAACCCCCATTTTTTCGCGTTGTGACGCCATTTATAGCGGTAGGACATTTTGAGAAAAAGTAAGACAGGTAGGAAATTGTCCTACCAAAATCCGGAGACGAGAGAAATGACAGACTTAAAATCAAAATGGCTTGCATTGCTCAATGAAAATTCAACTGAACAAGACAGCGTGCTTGCCACTGAAAACACTTTGCCGACCAATGACGAAACGTCGGCTAAACCACTCTCGAAATTAAGTCAACGTTGGCTTGCGTTGCTCAATGAAAGTTCAGATGAAATCGTCGACACGTCGAGTAACACAGTAACGCAGGTAACACAAATCGAAACGCAGATTGATTCGGAACTGGAAACGGAAAAAGTATCAGCGAACGATAAGCCGAAAGAAAAATTGCCGGTGTATGAGGCAACGACAGCACAGCTGAACTTGTGGCACGCCAGCGGTTGCAATGTGTGGTTACAAGCGTGGCTCCGCAGATACGATTTGGATTATTACAGTTTCAATCTTCCGGCTTATAACGGATTTAAAATCGGCTTTGACGACAATCGTCATGTGGCGACGTTCGCGATCGACGAGACGCATTATTACATGATTCAATTCAACGAAAATAATTCTGCGCCCGTGAATTCAGACGACGCCGAATCAGTGTTAGAGGAAATACAACGGTTGAGGATTTTTCGATACGGGCAACCGAAAAAATTTTTCGGGCAGGGGCATTGAAAATTTCCGCGCTCGTCGAGACATTAACCGCGTAGTCACTGCACGGAGAAATTTGATATTTCAAAGACACGATAGCCGTCCTGTGACGATAAAACGGTCGGCAAAAAAATTTTAGGTACTTTCGTGACGGGTAGGGTTGCGCGGCTGCAGTAGACGTGCCCAAAAGTTTTAGCCAACAACTTTTTAGCAACCTTGTAATTGTGATTTGAGGCGGCGACGATTGACCGCCTAAAGGAGGAAATTAACATGAGCAAAGCAATCGAAGGCGAAATTTCAGATTTGGTGACAACTCAAACCGCGTTGGGGCGTGCGTTGGGATTGAGCCAACAACGGATCGGGCAACTTATTGATGAGGGAATTGTTATTCGCGACGAAACTGCCCGCAACGGGCAAGTTATGTTTTTTGAAAGTGTTCGCAACTTTTTCCTGTCACGCAAAAAAACTTTTGACGACGAGACTGAGCCAATTAATTTCTGGAAAGAAAAAGGACTTCACGAAAAAGCAAAGCGGGAACTTTCGGAAATCAAATTGCGAAAAATGCGCGGCGAAGTTTATGACGCGTCGAAAGTTGAAGGCGTCTTATCTGAAATCCTTACAAACTTCCGAAACAGACTTTTGGGCTTGCCCGCCAAATATGCGGCGCAACTCGACGGCAAAAGTCACGACGAAATTTTGTCGATACTCACGACCGCGATTGAAGAAAATCTAAACGAATTGACAGATAGACTTGAAAGCGTCAACTTTACCGACGACAGCGACATTGACGCTGAAAATCTTACCGACAACTAAATTCGAGAGTTGCGGCGGGGAAGTCGTGCGCTCACACAAAAAGCGGCGTCGCTACACAGGGCGAAATGAGGCGTCGAAAATTGCCTTTAGGTATAAAAATATCAAGGAGGCAAATTTGACTGCCTAAAATCGAACGTGACGCGCCCGCTTTTTTTGTGTGATTTTGGTACAAAGCTTGTATGAGCAATCCGGTAGATGATTCGGTTATCGCGCTCAATGTTTTAGCCGACAATTCCCGCCACTTCCGACGAAAAAATTTCTACGCCGATTAAAAGACTTAACCTAATTCGTCGGTAAAGATTTACGCGCAAATCAAATGACGTGTAATTTATCTTTACTGTTTTTTGCTTGACTTACGTTATTAAGTTATGGTATTATCTGCATGAAGGGTTAAGTTAATAACTTTATTTAAGGAGTGTTTGAAATGACGGCTGAACTTATCACGATTGAAAATCACAACGTCACGACCGGCGCAGAAATTTTCGGCGAATCACTTATCGAACGTTTTGCGAAATTTGCGGGCGTCTCCGAATCAAGCCGTGCAACTTACGTGAAAAGCCTTCGCCAAATGTTCAAATACTTCAAGGCGAACGCAATCACGACGCCGACCCGCGAAAATCTGATTGATTGGGTTGAGGATATGAAATTGGCGGGGCGTTCAGTCTCGACAATCGCGCTTTATCTTACGTCGGCAAAAATTTTCTTCCGTTGGACAGCACAGGAAAATATTTTCGCGAACATTGCCGACCATTTGAAAACCGGCTTAAAACCTTCACACAATCACAAAAAAGACGCATTGAGCGCGGAGCAATGTAAAGAACTCGTCGCCAACGTCAAAGGCAATTCCGTTAAAGAACTTCGCGACGCGGCAATCTTAACGCTTATGACGACGGCGGGACTTCGCACGATTGAGGTTGTGCGCGCCAACGTCGGCGATATTCGTTTTGAGCGCGGCAAGGTTTTCTTGTATGTTTGGGGTAAAGGACACGCCGACAACGACGAAAAGATTTTGTTGTCGAGACAAGCTCACAAAGCAATTCGCGAATACTTGAAGGCGCGGGGCAAGTCACAAGCCTCCGATCCGTTGTTTGTCTCGACGAGCCGCCGCAACAAAAATGCGCGTCTCGAAACTCAAACCATTTCCCGCATGGTTAAAAAGAATTTGCGCGGAATCGGGCTTGATTCGCCGCGTCTCACAGCTCACAGCTTGCGTCACGCCGTCGCAACCAATTTGATTTTCGCGGGGGTTGAACTTCCGAAAGTTCAAATGGTTTTGAGACATAAAAATATTTCAACTACAATGATCTACGCCGCCGCATGGGAACGTTACAACAACGACGGCGAACAAATTCTTGCCGATATGATTTTCGGAAAATCTAAGGAGTGATTCTTTATGTCGAGACCGCGCAATTCCGACCGCAACCAAATTCGCAATGAAAGAATTTCGCTTGCCGTGACACGTGCCACTTTCGACGGCGTGAAAACTTTGGCGGCAATGCAAGGTATCAGCACGAACGATTTTATTGCGTCGCTCGTCGAGTCGGTCGTAAAAAAAAATGCGCCCGTGATTGAAGAATTCGCCGCCGCGCAAAAATCTTTCGTCGCCAAAATCGATTTGAACGTTGATTCGGGCGCGGTCGGCAACGGAGGCGATAACAATGAAAACCCGTGACGCGTTCGCGCTCCGTGAAGTTGTCGACGAGTTAGCTAACATAAATTTTATGCCCGAACACGGATTTGACGGGCACGGAGGCTTGCCGACATATGCAGGAAGATTTGATACAAGTGAAGAGGGGCAACTCAATTATTTCAACAGTTCAGACGGGCAAATGGAAGAAATTTTGTTGGGCTATCTAATGCGCGGTGAAACTAAACTCGAATCAGATGATAGTCTTTCGGAGTTTGAACGGCAATACAGCAAGTTAAAGCGTGACAGAAAAAGAATTAACCGCGCAAAAGATATTGTCGATTGGATCAGCAAGCACGTTGTGCATTTGCAAAAGTATGAGAAAAAAATTTGGGATTCGATATTGGAAACGGGATTATCAGTTGAGCTCAAAAGAAAAGGCAATCGCGTCAAACAAATAATTGCTGATTATAATTGGCTGATTGAACTTTTCGCGGGCTATGAGGCTATCCTTCAAAAAGACCGCGAATCATTGAGGCTCGTTGTGAATCAGCTTTATCGAAAAGAATTCGGCGGTCGGTTGCGTCAAGCTCGTATTGCCAAAAATATGACGACCGAAGAGGTTGCGGGAAAAATAAACTTGACCCGTATTGGTTACGGATATTACGAATTGGGACAACGTGATCCAACACCGGCGACAATTTACATTTTGGCACAAATGTTTGACGTGTCGGCGGATTGGCTTTTGGGATTAACAAAGAAATAAATTTCAGTGACATTGACCAGACGCTTGCGGGCGTCTTTTTTTGTGCGGTAGGCAGGAAAAACTTTTCATATATAGAATGTAAGCTACAGAATCAAAATCAATCTGAAACATTTTGTTGCTAAGGAGGTTGTAGAAATGGCGTTTCAATTCACACGCGAACAAATTCTGCCGTTGTTTTTGCAAAGTCGGTTGAGCGTCGCTGAATTCGCACGGCGGGCGGACGTCAACCCGAAAACCGCTGAACGTGCGGTAAACGGCTTGCCCGTGTCGTCGTCGGTCGTCGACAAAATTGCACGTGCTTTGAACGTTGACGCAATGAAAATGCTTATTGCGCCGGTCGGCGTGCAAGTTTAATCACACAAGCGGAGGTGACTCAATGCAGATATTAAATCGACAAGCGCAATGCGCAGATTTGAACGCTCACGAACAATTTCTGCGTGACCGTCGAGACGAATTAATTCAACTAAAAAAGTTGCGTGCTGAACTGGTTGCGGAGTTTCCGACCGCCACTGATAAAATTCGGAAACTCGACGACATGATCAGCGAAATTCGCACAATCATAAAAGGAGGTGACTAATTAGATGAGTTTTCGGCGCAAAATTGCACGCAAGGGAAAAAGTCACATTGCTCAAACTGCCCGACCTTTCGGCAATCGTGATGAGCGACGCAACCGGTATTGTCACAAGCCACGCCCCGCAAAATATAAAGCGTCCTCCGTCGTTGTTTCACAAAAGGCTTGCCATTATCGTTCAGATTTTGCCATTTGACCGCAACGGGAAATTGCGCCGACAACTCGACGCGCTGCAATTATTTACAAATGAAAGGAGGCGTAGAAATGAATTATTCCGACGACATGACAGACGACGAAATTGAATTGATTCGCAAGTTTCGAGAACTCGACGAACACGGCAAGCGGCGTGTGTTGCGCTATCTTCGCGGCGAATATGAAGATACGATAGCCGGCGTTGGTGAAAAAATTTCGTCGTGTGATTTTAGTTGGGTGAAAAATTCTGTTATCGCTGTCGGAAACGACAAAGCTGATTAACTTCGATTAACCGTTTCAAACCGCAGAAACCGCCCGCAAACGTTACATTGCTCACGACGGGCGGCAACCTGCAAAATCAAAGGAGGAATTATTTATGACAGCTGTGATTTTTGAACAGGCAACAATCGGCAGAAATGAAAACTGCATTGCGCTTTACAAACGCGACGACGAAACTCACGACGCTGATATTTTCCAGTTCAGCGACGCCGCCGCATTTTCTACGGCAAGTGATATTTGCGATGTGCTTGCCGAAAACGAATACAGCGACAACGAAATTTGCGACGGAACTGTCGGCAATGCGCCTTGCCTTTTCTTGTTTGAGGGCTACGCGTCGAATACCGCGAAAATTTTTGTCTTCGACAACGAGCGTGATTTGGCAACGGCTTGCCAAATGGCAACGCGTTTCATTGAAATCGACGCCGACGACAGCGACGAATAATCGCAAGCTCAATCATTGACCGCAGAATTTGACCGACCGTCATAACTTCCCGATAGCTCACGTTGGCGGTCGGCAATCTGCGCGAAGTCAAAGGAGTATTCAAATGGGAAAAAATAAATGCGGAGTAACCGCCTCCGACATACTTAAAGCCGCCGCTAGTCAAGTAGACGACATTGCCAAAGAAACTGAACTTGACGAGGCGGGCAAGATGATTGTTTATCGCTACATTGCAAAGCTTTTGAGTGACAGCTTGATTCACGGCGTCAACATTAAGGATCTGTTTTATATGGACTCAATGAGTGATTATCTTGACCAACAAATTGCGCTTTACAACACGGCGAACACTGATAACGTCATGCAGACTTGCGTAATGATTCATGCATACACGGCGTTTGAATTGAAACAAGCGAAGTCAAAGAAATTTTAGGAGGAATTTTTAATGGGTATCAGCGGAAAAAGACATGATATTGAGAGACACGATTTTAAAAGACTTTCGGCGGGCGGTTATATCTGCCGCATTGTCGATTGTGAATTCGGGAAAAACAAAGGCGGGCAAGACATGTTGATTTTGAACGTCGACATATACGAAGGCGAATTCGCGGGCTACTTTCAGAAATCCGCCGACCGTTTCAACAAATGGGATTATGCGGCGATTTTCAAGCGGAAAATTTTCGGAGCCAATGGCGAAGATTTTGCCGACCCGTTTCAACAACTGCTTGAAGATATTGAGGCAAGCAACGCGGGCTTTACTTTCGACGACGGAAACATTGACGAGAAAGATTTTATCGGGAAGTTGTGCGGATTTGTTTTCGGCGACAAAGAATATCAGAAAAACGACGGCAATATCGGAGTTAAAGCGCAAGTCACTTTCTCGAAATCCGTTGCTCAAATTCGGGAAGGCAAATTCAAAATCCCGCCGCTCAAAAAGTTCACGGCACAAACGACAACGACGCCGACCAACGCCCCGCCTCCGCCGGCAGATGAAATCACAGATACAGACAATCTTGACATGGATGATCCGCCGTTTTGAGCAACTCGAATATCAGTTAAAGAGGTGAAGAAATTTTGGGTATCAAAGGCAAAAGAAAATCTGAAATTGTTCGTGACCAACTCGACGACGCGCAGATTGTTGGCGACGATCGCAAAAAAAATTCGCTCACGACGCCCGCCGCAAGCGTGAATCAAGAAATATCGGATAATAAGTTCAGTCATGATTCTAACACGCCCGCCGGTTTTGGGCAACTTCCCGCTGAACAATTTGATGAGGAATATTTGCGGCTTACAAAATCCGACATTGCAAATGCACGCGCTCACCGTCACGAAATGCCCGTTGAGGCAAAACGCGGATTGAGCGACGAGACGATTGATTTTTTCGGTTTAGGTTATCTGCCCGATTGGGTAGTCACGTATTCACGCGCTCAATTCAACTGCGGGCTTTATGTCAACAAAGACACGGGCGAAGTTAAGAAATTTCCGCCGCCGTCGAGACGAATAATTATTCCGACAGACGACGGCGAACATTTCAACGCAGTTGCCTTGCCTTCCGACCGAAAACGCATGGAAAGAAAATATTGGAAACAACATGCGGGCGTGAAAAAACTTTTCGGCGATAAAAAAT
>CAMUZL010000065.1 GCA_947165185.1 uncultured Selenomonadales bacterium | reverse complement strand
TATCGTCGCTGAAGACGTGGACGGCGAAGCTCTCGCGACAATCGTCGTCAACAAACTGCGCGGCACGTTCAAAGCTTTGGCGGTTAAAGCTCCCGGTTTCGGCGACCGTCGTAAAGCCATGCTCGAAGACATTGCGATTTTGACGGGCGGCACCGTTATCAGCGAAGAACTCGGACGCAAACTCGACAGCGCAACTTTCGCCGACCTCGGACGCGCTCGCCAAATTCGTGCGACCAAAGAAGAAACCACTATCGTTGAAGGCGGCGGCGAACCGAACGAAATTAAATCCCGCGTCGCCATGATTCGCAAGCAAATGGAAACCACGACCAGCGATTTCGACAAAGAGAAATTGCAGGAACGTCTTGCCAAACTTGCGGGCGGCGTTGCGGTTATCGAAATCGGCGCGGCTACCGAAGTCGAAATGAAAGAAAAGAAACTCCGCATTGAGGACGCGCTCAACGCGACCCGTGCGGCTGTCGAAGAAGGTATCGTCGCGGGCGGCGGCACCACGTTTATCGATATTCTTCCCGCGCTTGACGACGTTCAGGCTGAAGGCGATGCGAAAGTCGGCGTCGAAATCGTCAAACGTGCAATTGAAGAACCCGTTCGCCAAATCGCCAACAACGCCGGTCAGGAAGGCTCCGTCGTTGCCGAAGCCGTCAAGAAGTCCGATAAAGGCGTCGGATTCAACGCGCTCACCAACGAATATGTCGACATGATTAAAGCCGGTATCGTCGATCCCGCAAAAGTCGTGCGTTCGGCTCTGCAAAACGCGGCGTCAATCGCGGCTATGATTTTGACGACGGAAACTCTCGTCGCCGACAAACCCGAACCGACTCCGCCGCCGCCTCCCGGCATGGGCGGAATGCCCGGCATGATGTAATGCAATTAGGAGTTAGGAATTAGGAATTAGAAATTGTTTCGGTGATTTTTAATTCCACATTCCCAATTTCAAATTGAAATTTCAAGCTCCCGTTGTCGATTGACGGCGGGGGCTTTTTCGTTGTCGGCATGATGTAAGCAAATTCCCAATTCCAAATTGAAGTTATCGCGAGGATTTTTTCGTTGCGCCAATGACAAAATCGACAGCAATTACACCGTGCCAAAAAATTTTTGAAACTGCTTGCCAAACGATAAAGCTTAAAGTATCTTTAACTCTGTTGAAATATTTGGAGCGATCACCGTTTCTTGTTGAAGGAAGGAGAAATTTTATGGGAACAATCGCCGAACGAATCGATTCCATTGTCGCGGCGCGCACTACAAGCTTGTCAAAGATAAATGCCGTTGCCGTTACGGTGCAAGAAATTTTTGACGGCGTAAAAAATTTCGATTCGCTCAAGGAAAAAATTGCAAACGATGCCGCTTACCAAAGGTTGTTTGACAAGCCGGAAATTTTGGAACGAATCCAAAGCATTTCGACGACGGAATTTCACAGGACGTTTCAAAATTATCAAGCCGCCCTGTCGCACTTAAAGGAACGATTTTCGCGTAAAGAATTGCACATCAGTTTCATCGGCCGCGCAGGTCAGGGCAAAAGTTTGGTCATGCAAAATATCAGCGGCTTGAGCGGCAACGTTATTCCTTCGTCGGAAGGCTCCGACTGCACCGGCACGAAATCAATAATAACCAACGACGTTTCCGCCGTCACGACCAAAGCGCGGATTGAATTTTTTTCGCAAGCGGAAATGATCGCCATCGTCAACAAATATCTCGCCAATATTTTCGACGGCAACGCTTACGAAGTCGGTTCGATTGCCGACATAAAAAATTTGCCGATTGACGAAATGAATGCTCGTCTGGAATTTAAGCAGGCGAGAAAAATTGAGCTTATGGCTCAGCTGAAAAAATACGTCCTGCACATCGGGGAATTTGAAACAAATTTGGGCACGACGATTGAAGTTGCCGAAGATGACATCAAAAAATACGTCGCTCAATACGGTAACAATCAGGAATATTTTACTTATCTTGGCGTTAAATTGGCGAACATCATCTGCAAATTTCCGCAAGCCGACGCCGGAAAAATTGTGCTCGTCGACACAATCGGTATCGGCGCAACTTCTTTGGGCACGGAAGAAAAAATGTTGGATACCGTTGAAAATGACAGCGACGCCATTGTTTTCATGTTCAGACCGGACGGACTGCGCCCGCGCTTGAGCAATGACGAGATCGAAATTATTGATGAAGTGTCCGCACGCATTTCGCTCGAATACGCCAAAGAAATGTTTTTCTTGATACTTAATCGTGTCAGTTCCGGCAAGGGCGAAAATGCAAAATTTATCCCTGCGTTGCGAAAAGAAATTGAGTCACGGAATAATTTCCCCGTCGCCAAAGTTTTGGAAGTCGATTGCATTGACCCGCAAGCCGTGCGCGATAATCTTTTGACGCCGATACTTCAACAGCTGGCAAACAGAATCGGCGACGTGGACGCGCTTTTGATTCGGCGACTGAACGAACAGGGCGAAAAACTTTTCGGCGAATATCGCGCCATAGCCGACGCGCTTGACAAAATTTTGGTCGGTGCCGCCAACGAAGACATCAAACGCAAATTTGCTAAAGACATCAAAAAAGCTTACGACGTACAAATTTTGGGCTCTCTGCTCAAATTGTCCCATCGCTACAAAGAAATTCGCGAAAAGCCCTGCGAACAATGGGAAGAGGCTTACGAACCGTCCTTGCGATATATTTTCCAAGCCGTTCCAACAAAAGAGACAATCACCGATTTTCTTACTTACGGCTCGAAAAATCAGTTTGACGCTCTGGCACACGGCATGGATTTGATGCGCATACGCATAATCAATCGCTTTATGGAACTTGACACCGCGCTTGAAGCGTTGGTGCGCGAATCCAAAATCGAAATTCTTCAAAACTTGACGGACGACGACAAGGGACGATTGGGCAAAATTTTCCCGCTCGATAAACTTTCGCCCGACGAATGGATTGACGGCTTTATTGTCAAAACCGATTGCGATAAAAAATATCCTCTGCTGGCAAATGCGCTGATGAGTTTGAAAAAATTTACCATCAACGTTCAAGGCTTCCTTATCTACGAAATTCGTCGCAATTTGGACGCAATCGATTTCAGACTGCAAAAAGGCATAGCGGAATTTTTCGCCGACATTAACGACACGGACGCCGTTGCCGAGGAAATTGTTGAGATGTTGCGGGATTACGCCGAAGAAATTCACACGGGAATTCGGCAGACGTTGAGAAATTTACATTCCGTGCCGAACAAGGCAATTTTCGCCGCCGTCAGAGATTTTTACGACCGCGCCGCCTTCGCCGTCGATAACGAAACGGTTACCGACCAATGGCGTTATCTTTACGAAGCTTGGATCAGTGTTATCTGGGCGGACGAATACAAGGCGCATTTCACTCGACAAGATAAAGCCAACGAGTGGAACGACGTGATTCGCCGCTTCAAAGCGCACGGCAAAAAAGAATTCTTCACGGTGAGGTGAATTTTTATGGCGGATATTCAAGTTAATGTTATGATGTTCGGCGGCAGGCGTTGCGGCAAAACCAGCGTCTTGGCGGCAATGCAGTCCTGTTTTAAAAAAGCTTTCAAGTCGAGCAATCTGACAATCACCACGGCGGACGACGACACGATGTTTACTTTAGAGGAGAAAAACCGCGAATTTACGACGTACTTCAGCAAAGGCGGCAAACGAACCTTCACGCCCGACAATGACCCCACTTTGGAAATATCGGAGTATCAATTCAAAATAGGTCTCGGCAACAAAAGAACCGACAATATCGTCGTCAACTTTATCGATTACCCCGGCGAATGGCTTGCCGACAGAGAAAAAGTTAAAGAACTTAAGCCGATAATGGAGCGGAGCCACGTGATAATCGTCGCCATTGATTCCCCGCACCTTATGGAAGAGACACCGACCAACGCCGACGATTCCATTGGCGAATACAATGACAGGCGAAATTACTGTTACCGCATCGGCGATTGGGTCATAAAATTTTTCAGCGGCGAAACGGATTTTTCGCGAATGATTTTGTTCGTGCCGCTGAAGTGCGAAAAATATTATCACGCGGGCGAAATGAACGTGCTCAACAAAAAAGTTCACGTGGCGTATCAAGACGCGCTTGATTTTTTCGGGAAAAACGGGCGGGCTTATGAAGTGGCAATCACCCCGATTCTCACACTTGGCGGAGCTGATAAAGGCGTGGAGTTCAGCCGCTTTGAACGCGACGAAGAAGGTTACATAAAAGAAGATCCGAAATACGGGACGCCGCAAAAAGCAATTTATCAATTCACCAAAAAGATGAACGGCCCCGAACCGCTTCATTGCGAACAGCCCATGGTTTATGTTCTCGCTTACGTGCTGAAAGTTTTATTGCAACGCGAAAGCGGCCTTTGGGATTGGCTCAAGCAAGTTTTCGGCAGATTCGCTTCGAAGGAAGATTTTTTGCGCGAACTCGACAACATTCAGGCGAACATGAAAACGAGCGGCAACGGCTACGAAATTGTTCAAAATCCGCTGGGCTTTTAAGGAGTGACCGACATGCGCGCTTACGTTTACTGCTCCTACAAATTTTCGCCCGTCGGTTTCAAAATGGGCACAATCACATATTCCGCCGCGCAAAAAGATTTTTACATCCCGACAAATACAAATCTCGATAAACTTGTCGTCAAGGCTTTTGAACAGGGCTTTGTGCGCAAAATTTACGGGCTTGTTCCCGACAGTCAAAAATATATTCTGCTGGTGAAAAAGCTTCGGCAAAACGACGTTGAAGACCCCAACGAGGGCACGATTGATGTTTACATGAATTTTGCTTTCGAGTTCGACAGCTTCGGTGACTTCAATAATTTTTGCGGGAACTTCAACGCGCTGTCGAATGCCGCCGAAGAGTGCGCCAAATTCATCGTGCCCGACAGAAACGTCGACACCTTCGCGCTGAAAATCGACGCGGATAAATTCAACAGCTTCATCGCCAAAATGTTGCGCCCAAACGACGGCGGACAAGAAGACAAAAATTTTTTCGTCGAAGTTGTTCCCGCCGAACTCGATACCGCCAAGTTGCGTGAAACTTTCGGCTGTGACTTCGATAAAATTGAGGACAAAAAATTTCGCGCCGCGCAAAAAAAAAATTCCCTTCCGCTGATTCCGTTGGCAGTCGCAATCGTGACGGTGATTCTGGCGGGAATCATATGGTATTTGACACGTTGAAAAAACTTTTCGGCGGTGAGTAGTCTAAAAATTTTTCAAGCCCTCGTCGAAACGGCGGGGGCTTTTTCGTTGCGAAAGCGGCGGATGAAATTTATTATCAAAAAACTTGACACGTTCGGACGCTTGCGCTATCATTGCGGCGATTTTGGGAGACGAAAACTTTTTTCAACGAGAGCCTGCAATAAATCATTGGAGGTTTTCAACATGCGAAAAATTTTCTCGGCTTTAGCGGCAACTTTCGTTGTCGGAGCAAGCGCAACCACGTTCGCGGCGGCCAATCCGTTCAGCGACGTTCCTGCGGGGCATTGGGCTTATCAGTCCGTTGCAAAACTCGCACAAGCAGGCGTTATCGAAGGTTACGGCGACAACACTTTTCGCGGCGACAGAAATATCACCCGTTACGAAATGGCGCAGATGATTGCAAAAGCTATGGCGAAAAATCCTTCGGGCGTGACGAAAGCCGAACTTGACAGACTCGCGGCGGAATTCCGTGACGAATTGGAAGCTCTCGGCGTTCGCGTTGCCGAACTTAAAAAATACGCAGACAAAGTTGTTTGGCACGGCAAAATTGAGTACACCTACGAACAAACGAAAACAGATCCGCTCAACAGCGGCACAAAAACGAAAGATAAATCCAACGGCTTTATTTTCCGTTTTGAGCCGACGGCGCACGTCAACGACCATTGGACGGTTAATGCCCGTATCGACGCCGAAGTCGACATGAAACACGACACTTCGACGGATTTTGAACTTGTTCGCGCTTGGGCGGAAGGCGATTATGACAACTTCAATGTCAAATTCGGTCGCTTTGAACTTTGCCCCGAACCTGAATTCGGTTTGATGTGGGATACGGAAATTTCCGGCGCGTCGGTCACCTATGGCGACAAAGTTCAATTAAACGTCACGGGCGGCCGCGTCAAAGCTGAAGGTATCGGCGGCGGTGTTTACGGCGAAAACGGCTCCGAAGACGACCCCGCAACCGTCATTGGTGTACGTCTCGACTACAACACCGGCGAAAAAGGTCTCTTCGCGGGCGCGGGCTGGTATCACATCAAAGACGACGACCTTGCTTGGAGCTACAATAATTACACGAAAAAAATTGCTCGCGACGAATCCGTCAACGCCAAAAATTACAACAAGGCAAATATCTGGACGGTCAATCTCGGCTACAAATTCAGCGATTTATTGACGGTCAAAGGTGCTTACGCTCAAAACACTAAAGCCGATTTCGAGGACAAATCTTGGCACGCGGAGATTAATTACGGAAACTACGAAGACGCCTCCGAAAAAGGTCAATGGTCTGTTTACGCCGGCTATCGAAAATACGGCACCAACGTTTCTTTCGCCCCGACCGAAGATGATGCACTGCGCGGAACTCGCGGCTGGGTTGTCGGCGCGTCTTGGGCACCGTTCAAAAATATCGGCGTCCTTGCGAAATATTTCAACGGCAAATACAACAGCGACGCCTTCAACGGAGGACGCGGCAAGGCGGAAAAAATCTTCGCACGCGTCGAATTATTTTTCTGAAACCACATCTTCAATCAACGTGGAGCTTCCGAGAATTCGGAGGCTCTTTTCGTTTGCATGAACGCCGACAGCCAATCTCGCTTAAAAGTTTTATATTGTAACATGAAACCAATCTGAAAGCACATTTCAAAAAATTTTTTCGGACGCTTGACACGGGAAAATTTCTGTATTATTATTGCGCCGGCTTGAAGGACAAGGCAAAGAAGTAAATCAGCTTGAGGAAACACGGCCACTCAATTTTGAACAACTTCCGAGCCTGGTTGCTGAAAGTCAAAAGTTCTTTCACAACATTTCATTTACCGGCATCTTTAAGGAGGATGTTCAAAATGAAGAAAACAGTAGCATCGGCACTTGCAGCGGCGTTCGTTGTCGGAGCAAGCGCAACCACGTTCGCGGCGGCAAATCCGTTCAGCGACGTTCCTGCGGGTCACTGGGCTTATCAGTCCGTTGCAAAACTCGCACAAGCAGGCGTTATCGAAGGTTACGGCGACAACACGTTCCGCGGCGACCGCAACATCACCCGTTACGAAATGGCGCAGATGATTGCAAAAGCAATGGCGAAAAATCCTTCGGGCGTGACGAAAGCTGAACTCGACAGACTCGCTGCGGAATTCCGTGATGAGTTGGAAGCTCTCGGCGTTCGCGTAGCTGAACTCGAAAAATATGCCGACAAAATTCAGTGGTTCGGCAAAATCGAGTACACTTACAAGAACCACAAGACCGACAACGTTTATGACAAACAGCGTCGTCGTCATCACAGCACCGACGGTCACACCCGCGTTAAACAGGACGACTGGATCTTCCGTTTTGAGCCTGTTGCGCACGTCAATGACAACTGGACGCTTCGCGCTCGTATTGATGCGCACGTCGACCTGAGCCGCGACAACTCGACCGATTTCGAATTGGTTCGTGGTTGGGCACAAGGTGACTATGACAACTTCCAGGTCAAAGTTGGTCGTCAACCCTTGTACACCAACGAAGACGGTATTATCTGGGATACTGAATACACCGGCGGCGAAATCACCTTCGGCAACTTCGCAAAAGGCTTCCGCGCAACTATCTTCGGTGGTCGTCTTGCAGCCGGCAAAGTCGGCGGCTCGATGAGAAATTCGGGTTCGTGGAACGGACGTCAAGACGGCGTCAGCGCACATGACAGATGGGCTAATGCGGCAGGTTCACTCGGCAACTATTCCGAGAGCGGCGATCGCACCGATCCTTCGAGCTTCTGGGCAATCAACCTGCAGTACACCCCTGAAGGCGACGGTCTCTTCGGCGGCGCGGGTTACTACCACATCAAAGACGACGACTTCAAATACTACACTGATTACGACGGCTATAAAGCTCCGAACGTTTTCTACAGCAAGAAAGGCAACGTCGACAAAGCGCAGATCTGGTCCGTGAACTTGGGCTATCGCTTCGGCAAAGCGCAAATCTGGGGCGCATATGCGAAGAACTCCAAAGCTGATTACGAAAACAAATCGTGGCAGGCACTTATCCGCTACGGCGATCTGTACGGCGGCGGCAACCAGAACACCCACAAAGGTCAATGGGCTGTCTGGGCAGGCTACAAAGAACTCGGCTCCAATGCGTCCTTGTGCGCAATCAACTGGGATGATGCTTACGCGGGCACCAAAGGTTTCGTCTGCGGCGCGTCTTGGGCTCCGATGGACAGAATCGTTGTCCTC
The DNA here is from genome assembly GCA_947165185.1 of uncultured Selenomonadales bacterium. Classification (GTDB taxonomy): domain Bacteria; phylum Bacillota; class Negativicutes; order Selenomonadales; family Selenomonadaceae; genus Quinella. The sequence goes on along the minus strand of CAMUZL010000065.1, from coordinate 1,935 downwards.
GCCAAATACTTCAAGGGCAAATACATTGAAGGCCCCGGCGATGCGGAACGTATCTTCGGTCGTGTGGAATTCTTCTACTAAGCCGAAACTTCCGAGGTTGCAAAGCCTCGAAAAACTCACAGCGTAAACAACACGGAGTCTCCGAGAAATCGGAGGCTCTTTTGATTTGCGCGTCACCGTAAATTTTCTGAATGTTTCAAATTACACGCGTGTAAAAAATTACGTGTCGCCGACATGTGCTATCAAAAAAACTCTCGAACGGCATGGGAAATTTTTTAGCTCATGTTACACAAAATTTTTTGCATATGTTCAAATTACACGCGGCCAAAAATTACATGTTACCAATGTCCCAAAATAAAAATCCTCGACGTATTGGGAATTTGTCTGTTGCAGAAAATTTTCCGCATGTGTCGAATGCAATCACCACGACAAAATTCGCATTTAAATTTCGCAATGCCAATTCAAAATCTGCGCGGCGTATCGGCAAAAATTTTTACCCGAATCAAATTGCGCAACAAAAAAGAGCGGCCGAGTTGACCGCCCGAAATTTTTTAACGTGCGTGCCGCATGGAGTTGACGGGGATATTTGCGACGAGCGCGACCGAATCCGAATCGTTTTCCAGCGCAATTTCCATGTCGGCGCGATTTATGTTCATGTACTTGGACAGAACGCCGATAATTTCTTCTTTGATTTTTTCCATAATCTCCGGCGAAATGCTGGCGCGATCGTGAATCAGGACGACTTGCAGGCGTTCTTTTGCGACCGCGCCGGATTTTTTTTCGGACATGCCGAAGACTCGTTTCAGGACATCAAGCATTGGCGAACCTCCTTACAGCAAGCCGAAAAGTTTTTTCAGACGGGCGAAGAAACCTTCCTTTTGCGGTTTGAGGAAGGGCACATTTTCGCCGCAAATTCGGGCAACGATATTTTTGTAAGCCTGTCCCGCCGTGGAATCGCTCATTGTTATTGCGGGTTCGCCGCGGTTCGTCGCGACGACAACACTTTCGTCGTCGGGAACTTGCCCGATACACACGACGGACAAAATTTCGTCAATGTCGCCCATGTCGAGCATGTCGCCTTTTTCGACCATCTGAGGACGAATTCTGTTGACGATTAACTTGACGTTTTCTTTATCCGCACGACCGAGTTCGCCGATGATTTTGTCCGCGTCGCGCACGGCGGAAATTTCGGGCATTGTCACGACGATTGCGGTATCTGCGGCGGCGATTGCGGTTTTAAATCCCTGTTCAATGCCGGCGGGGCAGTCGATGATGATGAAGTCAAATTCCTTTTTCATCTCGTCGCAGAGTTTGACGAGCTGTTCAGGATTGACGGCAGACTTGTCTTTGACTTGCGAAGTCGGCAGCAAATAAAGGTTCTCGTATTTTTTGTGGCGGACGAGAGCTTTTTTGTATTGGACGCGGCCGCTGGTCACGTCAACCAAATCGTACAAGATTCGATTTTCCAGACCGAGCAACAAGTCCAAATTGCGCAAGCCCGTATCCGTGTCGATAAGCGCGACTTTGTGTCCGCGCATGGCAAGCCCGACGCCGATATTCGCGGTGGTTGTCGTCTTGCCGACGCCGCCCTTGCCCGAAGTGATGACTATAATTTGGCTCATAAAATTTGTCCTTTCGTCGAGTGTTAGCTTTAAGCTTTGAGCTTTAAGCTTTAAGCTTTGAGCTTTTAGGATTGAATTTCTCGGCTAAAAGCCAAAAGCTTCAAGCTAAAAGCTTTTTAGCGCGCAACGGGCTCAAAAATAATTCGGTTGTCCTTAATCATGGCGCGTTCCGCTTGCGAAACTTTTTCGGGTTCGTCGGGCGAACGGGCAATAATGTCGGCAATGCGAATTTGCACGGGCATCAATCTGTCCGCGACAACGCACGCCGTTTTGTCGCCGAAAGCACCCGCGTGCACGAAACCGCGACACGTCC
>CAMUZL010000064.1 GCA_947165185.1 uncultured Selenomonadales bacterium | reverse complement strand
CGGACGAATTCAACGGGCTCGTCGCGGAATTTCTTCAGGACATTTTCTATCATTTCCTCACCTCCAATCAAAAAAAGCTCCATGTCAGGAGTTATTCAATCTGTCGTTTTGCCGTATTCTTTCGACCAGATTTTTTCAAGCGTCTCGACGAACAGCGTCGACGAATCAACTTTCACGTCAACTTGTTCACGGAACGCGCCGTTGACTTTGAGCAACATTTCAGCGGCTTTTAATCTGTCGCGCTGATTGACTTTCGCCGTAATTTTTTTGCCCGAATTCGTAACGACTTCCTCGGTGAGTTCGCCGCGCACGACCGAAGTTAAATGTTCCAAAATTTCTTGCGTGTCCGCCGTCCGTTGCGTTTTCAATTCGCCGAGCCGACTGTTAATTTCGGCGCGAATGACAGGTTTTGACAGGTTTTCGGCACCAATTCGGTTGGCAATGTTTTTTGAGTAGCCCGCCATCCGTGCGGCTTCGGAGGCGTTGCCGGTCTGAATATAAAAATCGACGAAACGTTTTTGTCGTTCATTCATCCTCGCGCCTCCCTTCCCAAATTTTTGTCAGCGTCTCAACAAACAAATTTTCCTGCGGCTTCGACTGCTTAAGTTCGCGGGCAGTTCGTTCAAGGTTCGTGCCGACTTTTACGGCTTCGACAAGTGCCGATAAAAATTTCGGCGGCAAATTCGTCATTTCCATGCGTTGAATCGCGTTGGCGGCGCGGCTTTGCAACATTCGCCCGATATTTATTTGCCGCTCGACCATCGCCGCAAAATCTTCAGACGCACGTTCCATTGCTTGTCGGCTGATTTCCGAATCCCATGCGTCGGCGCGTTCCCGCCACCTGTGTTTTTTCGCCCAACGTTTTATGAGCGTCGTCGACTTGGTCAACTCTTCGGCAACCTTGCAATAACTTCTATGCGTCAAATACGTTTGAAACGCCTCGAACGCCGGATAACTTTCGCCCGGTTGCCTGTCCCAAATCAAAATCCTCAACTCCAATCAAACCAAAATCGCGCCGTCATTTATCACTTTGCCGTAGCCGAAAAGTTCATTGCGATGGCGTTCGTGCCGGCTCAGTAAAAAAATAAGTTCATGTTCGGACGTTTCTTGTATTTCGGATAGCATCCAACCTTTGTCGAGCAATTCGTTTACGCGGTCGACATCTTTGGTTGCCTCCAATTCTTCCGTTGCCATAATAAACACAGCCGTCACTCCTCAAACGCTCAATGTAACTCGACAGTTTCAGCATTCTCGATTAGGGCGCGGCTGTCGGCTAATGCTTTTTTGCGCGAATAATAATGCTTACCCAGCAGGAAGACGAAATTACCACTTGCGTCCTCCGTCGTCCTCAAAAGGAGCCAGCCGGCATTAAGCAGTTCGTTCGCTCTATCGAGACTTTTTGTTACTTCAATGCGTTGTGTCGCTTCATAAAACATTTCAATCGCTCCAAAAGAAAAACGCCCGAAGGCGTTCATATTCAAAATCTGTCACCGCAATAAAACATTCGCAGGCGTCAAAGTGTGATTGTAATATCACCCGAAAAAGATATCTTGTCCGCCGAGTGCCGCAGCAGCCAAAATTTTAAATCGTTGACGGGCATTCGACTTGCCGCGATTTGCAAACTGACTTCGACGAGTTCATCTTGCGAACAGTTGAGCATTAAGTTGTTTACTCGAAGAAAAATTTCCGTGACGTGCAAGGCGACGCGTTTGTTCCCGTCAACAAAGCCGTGATTTTTCGTCAGCCCGTAAAAAAGCTGTGCGGCTTTGTCGAAAATTGTCGGATACAAATCTTGCCCGCCGAAAGTCTGAAACGGTGCATTAATCGCCGATTCAATCAGCCCGCTGTCTCGAAATCCCGTTGCCGAATTCAATTTTTCGTGGCGTTTTAAAATGTCCGCAAGCGAAAACTCAATCATGGTGTGTCAACCCCTCGTAAGCTTCGCGGTTTTCGATTAAAAGTTCGTCCGAAGCTTTTTTTATCGCGTCGGCAAGTTCGGGACAATTTTCCGACGTGAGGATAACTCGTCCGTCCGGAAATGCCTGCTTGAGCTTTTCTTCGTCTTCGGGCGACAGCGGATAAATTTCGCCGTTAAAAACTTTCGCGTGAATTATCATGCCAATCACCTCCGCGACGATTTTAACACGGATTCGTTCAGAAACTGTCGCCGCAAGAAAAATCAAGTGCCCGTTGCAGAATTGCCAAGTCAAAGCCGAATCGCTCGTAAGCCTGCCAAAGCACATCAACGTAATGCAAACTCGGCGGATTGACGCGCTCGGTGTCGGGCTTCGAGTAATACATCGCCTTAAATTTTTCGCCGTTGACTTCGACCTCGACGGTATGTTTCTGATAGACACGCGGGTAACCTTCGTAACGGTCAAGGCTTTTTTCGTCTGCGGCGGAAATGTCCCAGAGCACGAACGGGACGCAAAAACCTTCCCACTGTTCGATTGTGCCGTAGGAACTTGGCTGTTCGCCTTTGAACATCAGGCGGAAATTTTTCAGTTCGCCCGTGCCCAAAAGTTTTGCGTCGGGACAACGATTCGCCATCATTTCGACGCTCATGTTCGCGCCGTATGCCAGATATTTTTTCATGATAACTCGCCTCCTACGACCTTAAGGGCGACCGAAGTCGCCCGACCGCGTGAATCAAACCGCGAATCTCCATGCCGCGTTGCCCGAAAGATTTTTCGTCAAGTGAAGGCGCACCGTCTTGAATTCGTCGCCGTTCAAGCCGAGTCGCGTCAGGAAAGTCCGCATCGCAAATTTTTCGTTGTCGGTCTGAACTTTGCGGTAAGTCGTGCGCCGTGATTTTTTCGCGAAGGCAACCAACGCCGCGCAAAATTGAATTGCGGCTTTAACTTCGCCGGCATGAAGTGATGCGTTGAATATGCGAAATTCGACGGTTTGTTTCGTGAAGAGCGCGTGCAGGTTCAAAATCGTGTAGCGCGTGCAATCGTAATGCCAATCATGATTGCGCTCGTCGCCGTACCAAATTTTTTTGAGCTCGTCAAGCGTGGCGGGTTTCTTTTCGTTCAGTTCCTTCAAAAATCTTGCGTTCGTCGGGCGACAATATTGTTTGCGCTTCTCGTGAACTTTCAAAGCGCGGTAGAAAATTTCTTCGCGACCGGCAACCGTGTTGACCAAAACCCGCAAGTTTTGAGCCGTCAAGCCGTCAGCTCCGATATGAACGTGCAAGCCACAGCTGTCGTTGACTTTCGCGCCCGCGTGTCGAAGTTGGCGAACAATTTCTTGCAAGGTCGGAATGTCGCTCCAGCGAAGAATCGGCGTAACCAATTCGCAACGTTGAAAAACCGTTGTGGCGCGAATACTCGAATCGCTCATCACCGTCCAAATTCGCCCTGTGGTATCTTTGACCGTGTATTTATCGTAAGTGCCGCCGTCGTGAGCCGTTTTCGTTCCGAAAAATTTTGCGACAACCTTTGCCGCTTTGCTCCGCGTAATGCCCGTAAATTCAATCTCCGTGCCAATCGTCAAATCCTTCATGCTAACCGCTCCCTTCGTTTTGGTGTCGTATTAATCACTCTAAACGAAGGATTAATCAAGCGGTATGTGTTGTATACACAATTTCGATAGTTTGATTGTTTAATTCAAGCGCGAAACTTTTTCGCCCGTCAGCTCCTTGAATCGTTCGACCGTTACGTCTATATATTTCGGCTCGATTTCAATGCCAAAGCACGTCCTGCCGAGTTTTTCCGCCGCGATTAACGTTGAGCCGGAACCTAAGAATCCGTCAAGAACTTTGTCGCCGCGCTTCGACGATTGCCGCATTAAATAAGCCAAAAGCTCGACCGGCTTGCTCGTAGGATGTCCAAACCCGGACGTTGCCGAATTTTTTATGCGCGGGAACTCGAAGACCGTCGTTTGTTTTTCGTCGCCGTACCAAATGTGCTTGCCGTCCTTGCGCCACATGAACGCCAGCGGCTCGTGAATGTATTTCCAATCCGTGCGCGTCAGGACAAGTGAATCTTTTTTCCACACAAGTCCCGCGCCGATTTTGAAGAATTTCTCAAACGCCTCGTAGAAAATCCGCGTCCGTGCCGTCGCGTAGAAAATATAGGCACTTGCGTCTTTGGTCATCGCGTCACGGAAATTCCCGAACGCCGCCGTCAAAAACTTCAAACCCTCGACTTCATCAAGGTCATCGTTCAAAATCTTGCCCGATTGATTTTCAACGTTGACTAAATAAGGCGGATCTGTCAAAACCAGTTGAACTTTTTCGCCGCCCAAAAGTTTATCATAAGTTTCGGGCTTCGTCGCGTCACCGCAAATGATTTTGTGCCGTCCCAACTGCCACACGTCGCCGATTTTCGCAACTGCGGGTTTGGCAAGTTCCGCCTCAACGTCGAAGTCGTCTTCAGCCGGAGTTTCGTCCGAATCAAATTCAAAATCCTCAAAGCCCGTCAACGAAATGTCAAAATTCAGCTCGCGAAGACTTTCAAGTTCAACTTTCAAAAGTTCCTCGTCCCAGCCCGCGTTTTCGGCAAGGCGATTGTCGGCAATAATGTAGGCTTTTTTCTGCGCCGCCGTCAAATGCTCCACGAACACACACGGAACTTTTTCGAGCCCTTCAGCTTTTGCCGCCTCAAGCCGCCCGTGTCCAGCAATGACGTTCAAATTCGCGTCGACAAGAATCGGGTTGACGAATCCGAATTCGCGAAGGGACGCACGCAGTTGGTTGATTTGTTCCGTGCTGTGCGTTCGGGCATTATTGACGTATGGCACGAGCCGCCCGATTTCGACCGTTTCAAATTTCTGCGGTGTTTCCAATCCAACCACCTCACCAACCGAAAAACGCGAGCCGATTTGTGCCCGCGCTTCCGTAATTTGTCAGTTTGCACTTTATCACATTCCGTTACTATAATGCAACTGTAATTGAACTGTAGTTGAACTGTAATTGAACTCTAGTCGTCGATAATTTTGCTCAATGCGTCACGGTGCAGTTGAAAAATGCGGGCGTCCGACTTGCCCAGCTGAAAGCCGATGTCGCGGAAATGCATACAGGAAACGTAACGCAGAATTACGACCGTGCGTTCCTGAGGTTCCGTCAATTCGCGGCAGATTTTTTCCGTCAGCCGTGCCGTCGCCGAAATTATTTGCTCATGCAGACTTTCAAGTTCCCTGCCGCCCTCGACGATTTTGAGCGCAAGGTTTTCGACTTTCGATTGAATTGTCGTGGCGTGCGGCATTCCGTCAAGCGTTTGTGTGATGTCTTCAGCGCGCTTGCGCATCGTCGCCAAATGATTTTCAAGCTCGCGAATCTGCTTGTTAAGGTCTCGGACGCTGTTCAATTCTTTTTCTGTCAATCTTGCCGCCGCCTTTCGATTTAAAGTTTTGCCGCTCGCACAAACATTTTGTATCGGATTTTTTTCGGTCGACATCCGACACGGAAAATCAGAAATATTCCTTGGCACGGGTTGCGGTGCCACTCCCACGTTGCATATTCGCCGGCGGGATTGAGCGATTGATTCAGCAATGCCCATATCTCCGCTATGTCGTGCAACGTCAATCCTCTTGGCAATTTCGCCGTGCGAAGGATGCATTTGTTCATGTTCGCCGCCTCCTCAAATTTTCGGTTCGTGTTTAACTCGGTCGTGTTCTTCGGCTTGTTTGGCGTTGTTCCAACGGTCTGTTGTACCGACGAGATACAAAATGTTATCGACGGGCTTTTTATCCCGCCTTCTGCAAGTCGCCCTGCAGTTCAGCATATCTTTTCACGCGTTGTGCCGTGCGTGGCGCGGTCTCGTGGATTTATTATCACAAAATCTATGCGTTGCCCCTGACTGAACATTTTATCCAAGCGGATAAAAAGGTCGCGCCTTCGGTTCGGGTTGTCTCACTTGCTCGTAACTTGCTCGTAACTTGCCGCGCTCACGATTTCTCACGATTTTCTATCGAAAAAAGTTAGGCGCAATGCGGTTTTGTTTACTTGCCGGTAACTTGATTCTCACGATTTCTCACGATTCAGGAGAGTTTCCCGCTTAATACCGCGCTGTTCACCGTCAACTTCATGCGGCTTGTTGACGGGCGGCTATCGGTTCGCCGGTGATTCGCCGGATACGTTCAAACTTTTGTCCCTTAGCGACGAAAGTTAAGTCGACACCGCCGTCGTCGCAGAGAGTGACGGTGACGGATGTGATGTTGTCCGCCGTGTCCTTGCCTTCGCTCTCGGTGACGAGTTCGCGGGCGCGTGCGACGTAAAGTTTCAGCTCGTCGGTTGTCGGCTTGAAGTTTGTCGCCGTGACTTTGACGCCTTCATGTTCGATTGTCATTGCTTTTTCCTCCGGTCGCAAATTTCATGGAGCAATGTCGCGATGTAGCCCAGTCCCAACATAACTATCCCTGCAAAGCATTTGAGACCCTCGCAAATGTTACTTTCGTTGAACGCGTGAACGGCACCAATCCAATCAAGAAACATTGCGCTGGCAACAATCAAGTAAAAAATCCAGTCCCAACGTCTCATGCTGTGCCCTCCTTGATTTCGTGTTCGGGAACGAAATTGCCCGCGCTTTCCAAAAGGGTATAGCTGATGTCGAACAAAATCCCGTGTTCGGTGTGCTGAGCCTTGACGAAAATTTGTATGAGCTTGCCCGTCAAGTGAAATGACATAAATTGGCGGACGTAAGCAAGAAATTTTTCCCAGTCATCGGCAACGGGCGCGAAGTCAAGCACGTAAATTTCGACGCCGTCAATTTCGTTTTTACAAATCACTGTTCGCCCTCCAAGATGTGCCCGATGAAGTCAATTCGGGCTTGAACTGCGTTTACAATGTCGACGGTGGCGTTGCGCTTGTCGTATTCTTCAATGGACGTGACAAATTTGTTGAGCCACTGGCGCGTGACGTGAGCGGGTTTCAGTTCTTTCATATCTGTAATGAATCGCAGAATTTCGTCGTCGGTCACGATGCCTTTGGCAAATACCCTGTTTTGAAAAGTCCAGTTTCGAAGTGCGATACAAAACGCGATGCCGAAAAGGTTGACGGTTCTGTCGCTCATTGCGTCGAAAATATTCATGCTTGCTCCTCCGTGGCGTTTTCCTTGCTGACTTTATCAATGGCGGTTGCGACGATTTTTTTCAGAAACTCGCGAAGAAACGGGATGTCATACGGTCTGCTCAAAGCTTCCGAAAATTTTTGGTATTCGTCTTCGGAAAGTTCGGCTTTGGCAAGAAATTTTTCGCGGTCTTTCGCTTTGCTTATGGCGAAAAAAACGATGCCGGCAAGAAACAAAACGTGCTTGTCGGAAGCAATGTTGATTGCGTGGTCGAAAAAACTATTTACTGTCATTGTCTGCCTCCTCCGTGGCGACGTGCCCGACAACTTCAAGCTTGCAATCGTCTTCGCTGAAAAAATTAAACAATGGTTCGCTGGGTCGTTCGCGTATTGCAACAAGGAAATCGCCTGTGTCACTCCATGTAACAACGCCATTAATAACGCCGAATCTTACAATGTCGCCTTCAAAAATTTCAACGCCGTTGCAGTCGGTGACGCCGGAGCCGAGCCAGCCGCGAACTTCTGTGACGTGATAATCGTCCGCCTTGCCGTCGCCGCTGTACTTGACGAATTTTTTCAAGCGGTGTGTCGGATTAATCATTGTCAGCCTCCCGTAAAAAATTATCCAGCCACGCTTGAGCGGCGTCGCGGGCGATATTGCGCAGTCTTTGCTGTTCGTCCGCCCATGCGTCACGTTGCCTGAAGTCTTCGGCGGTTGGTGTGCGATAGTCTTCACGTCGGAGAGCCCGCCAATCAGCAGGAAATTTTTCTTTATCCGGAGTGGCAATACTGAACTTTTCGACAATGATGTCGTCTGCAGTCACGGCGTAAAATTGAAAATGTCCGTCCCACTGTTCTTTCGTCTCAACCGTACCGTCGGCTCACTCCCGAAAAAAAACAACTGCTCAAGAGCGTCGCGTCCCATTTCAGCGATTACACACCGAGCAAAATCACCTCGAACGTAAATGCGAAGGTAATTAACGGCAACGTGCAGAACAGTGGCGGCACGAACATTGTCAACGTCGGCAACGGTAATTTCAATTCGCCCGTCACGTCGTAATAAAAAAAGCCCTCCTCAACGGGAGGGACGAAATTTTTCGGACGCGCTTAATCGTTAAGCACGCGGTCAAGAATAAGTGCCATTACCCATTCGGGCGGCTTGGATTTGCTTGATGTTTTTTAAGCATGTTATCTCCGACGCCGATTAATTCTGCAACTCGACGCCGGAGACGCTACTCGTACGAAATCGATGCACAGTTCGGTTTCGCGGACATAATAACCACCTCCTTTGAGGCACGATAACACATTTTCGACGGGAAACAACACGGAAAACAATCGGAAGTATAGATTTGTCAGCAATGTCGAAGCAGAAAATAAAAAAGCCCTCCGCATTTGGGAGGGACGGAATTTCGATTATTCGGCGGCGGCTCGAATTTCTTTGACGATTAGCCGTTCGAGCCATGGCGCAGTTTGGCGCGTGCCGTTAAACCAATTTTGAACCGTGCGGTAAGGTGCGCCCAAAAGGTCGGCGGTCTGTTTGATGTTTAGCCCTGCTTTGTGCGCCTCGTAGCGGATTGTGTGAAAATATTTTTCCGTGTCGAATTCAATGATGTTAACGAAGGCATCATCGGGAAATTCGGACAAGTCAACGTCTGAAGCTTTCGACGGCGCGGGATAATCTTTTTCGTCAAGCCCGTCAAGCCACGTGCCAATCGCGTCGACAATCCAAAACATTGCGTCGGTCAAATCGTCACCTTGAGTAAGACAGCCCTGCAAATCGGGCACGACCGCAATGAAATTTTTTTCGCCGCGATAGAATATTGTCGGATAATAAAATTTTGCCATGTAAATCACTCCGCTCAAAGCAAGGGCTTTCGCCCCTGCCGTTATTCGGTTCGGTTCTTATTTCCGCAAGCCCGCCTGCCGCAATATCGCGTATTCAAGGTCTTTATCAAGCTCAGGTTTACTCATCGGAACCTCCGTTGTGCGATTTGTGACGGCGTTGTACATTTTTTGGTGACTGCCTTTACCGCCTTTGACTTTTTTAAAGCCGTTTTTCTTTAAGAACCGAACCATGTTCTTGGGCGTTATCGGCATTTACTATCAACCTCCTTTCGATTGCTATTATATACCCAACGGGTTTGTTTGTCAATGCTTTTGCAGAAAAAATTTCTAATGTTTTTACAATAAAAAAAATTATCGAAACGCCAAAGTAATTGAACGGTTCAGCTTTTGGGATTTACGAAAATGACAAGTCAAGCTATAATTTGAGGTAAGAAATGCTGAAGTTTTTTCGGATTCTCATCGTGTGTTGCGCCTGCGGTGTTATGTGGCTCACACCAAATTCAAGCTCAGATTTTTTTCGAAGTTTGATTATCTTGTCGATGGGTTATGCGTATGATTATGGCTCAATGTTTGCCGCAAGTCAGACACGTAGCGATTGGTATCACATCATATTGGGCGCAATCGGTACGGCAGTATCGGTTATGTTCCTTGTTATCGGGCTGGCAGGTATCGGTGACATATTGGTCATCGACCTTAAAACTTTCATGATAACCAATTCGAAATTGCTAATGGCGAAATTTGCCTTATCTTTCTACTGGTTATTGTATGCGTTAATGATATTTCCACTTTTGACGGGTTTTGAATTTTTTGGTGTCATTATGAGCGTTGGGAAAATTAAAGTGGAGAGGCGGTGAATTGAATGTCGTTCATGATTCCTTTTCATTACGCTTTCGTTGCTTTGTTTTTCGGTTTAGTCGGAGGCTTTTGTGCCAGATGTTACCAGTACAGCGATGGTGATTTTTTTCGCGTGCTTAAACGTTCCACGGAGATTTTTACAAAAGTTTCAGTTGCCACATTTCTCTTGCCGTTACTCGTGACGGTTTCCGAAGACTTTCGCAAAAGACTGCTTGAGGTTTTGATATCCGAAGCGGCAGACGACTACAACGAAAAGGAACAAGGCGCGGTCAAACTTAATGCCAATGACAAGGCGAGCTTGGTCAGTCTTTTTTTGGCTAATATTTCCGTCTTTAATTTCGTGAGAATCGCGGCAAACATGTCGCTGTTTTACTTTTTCAATCTGGACGGTTTCGCGAACGCGATAATGCAAAAAGTTGCCGAAACGCCGCAGCCGGAACAGTCGACCGATTTGAACGTGTACAGCAACTCATTTTACAAAAACAACGTTTTGGCACGAAGTTTGTTTTGCTTATGATTTTCGAGCAGGTGACTAAGGGTGACGCAAAAAATACTTGTCGCTTCGTTAGTAATCTGGCTCGCCTGTTCCATTGCAAGCATTTTGAAATTCATGGAGCGAAAACAGCTGACGATTGCCAACGTGCT
>CAMUZL010000063.1 GCA_947165185.1 uncultured Selenomonadales bacterium | reverse complement strand
ATTCGATTTGGTCGGGGTCGCGCTGTTTGACGAGTTCAAGAATACTTTCGACGTAGCTTTTCATATCGGACATAAAATAAACCTCCTGCTTTTTAATACGCGGGCGATTTTATCACGACATACTTTTTTTGTATAGGAGCTTAGCCGAAATATATTGTATACTTCGCGGGTTGCTTCACGGATTTTGCTTGCGAAAATTATTTCGTCGACAAAAAGACGACGCCCGCAATGCAAAGTGCCGCGCCGAAAATTTTTCGTGCGGTTATTTCTTCATGCCAAAAAATTCCGCCGACAGCCAACATTGCCAACGCGATTAAAATGCTCACGATTAATGACGCGGTGGAAAGTTCGCCGCCCGCCCGATAAATCATCACGAAGGCCGCTTCCACGCCCGTTATCGACAAGCCCATCAAAAAGCACGCCCAATTTGTTCGCGACGCTTCGATAAAAATTTTTTCGTGCGGCGTCACAAAAAACAAAATCGCGCTTGCAATCAATGCCGTGGCGTAATTTACCGCCAAACCCATGAAGGCATTTTGTTCGACGGGAATTGATTTGCTCGCGACGTGATATAAAACATTTGCGGCGACGGCGACGAATATCGGCAAAAAAATCATTTCGTTCCTCCAAAAAAAATCGGCACTTACTCGCGAACTTTCAAAGGCCTGCGGTTCGCGGGTAAATGCCTTGCGTCCGTCATCCGGCGACGGCGAACGTGGTTTTATTCGAGTGAAAAATTTTCGTGAATTATCTTTGCACGACGGTGGTCATCTCGTAGAAAATGTCGTTAAGCGAATTGTCGTTTTCGGGCGCACCGACCAAATCGCTCGGCATGTCGACGTAAACTTCTTTCTTCGGCGAAATGTAGGTGGTGTAGGACTTCAATTCGGCGTAGTAGCCCATTGCGTCAAGCAAGTCGCGTTCTTCGTCGGTGAGGACGACGCGTCCCGCCGCCGATTCGTCGAGGACGTAACGGGAATAAGCGCGCATGATGTCGGTCAAGTCAAAAGCCGCCGTGACGGTATCCCAATCGGGTTTGTTGACAGTCCAATTGAAAGTAATGTCGTTGGCACTGATTGCCGTCACCCAACGCTTGAGGCCTTCGCGCTGTTCATCACTGAATTTTTTATCGGAAATGTTCGCGAATGAACCTTCGGCTTGTTTTTCGAGCGCGGCGGCGATTTTTTGTCCGTCGAGCGTAACTTTCATGACGCGCATGTCGGCGGTGTCTTTAATGACTTCAACGTCTTTGACTGCGTCGAGATTATTTCTGAGCAATGAAGCATCCGTCGACTTCCAAAGCGTTGCGATACCGGCGGGCAAGCCGGGCAACTGCATGTAACTCCAACGTCCGAGGCGTTTGACGTAGAGTTTCATTTCGTTGTTGCCTTCCTGCTGAATGAAAAACGGAATGCTGTTGTTTGTCGAGTAATTTCTTTTAAGGTTCGTATATGTCCACGACAATTCGCCGCGCATCAACAAGACGCCGTTTGCGTTGACTTGAGCTTTCGAGTCGATGTCCAAATGGAAATTCGGGGAAATAAGCGTAAGATCTTGGTCGACGATACGAACGTCGGCGCGCTGTCCCAAATAAGCTTCGCGGAATGCTTCCATGCCCGCCGAATCCGCGCTGACGGTTGCCGTGCCGCCGAAAAAGAGTGTGCCGCTCACCGCCGCGACAGCCGCGACTTTTGCGAAACGACGAAGATTTAACTTGTCAAAAAATTTCATTGCATTATCCTCCAAAAATTTTGTAACATTGAGCCTCAATGCCGCGTCAATGATAACTTTGGCTTTTTCGATTGTCAAGGATTGTCAAGCTTAAAAAGTTTTCAGATTCTCAAGGAACTGCAACGTTAAAAAGTTTTGTTTTGCGGCAGGAAATATATCGCGGCTTGTTGAATCAAACACAAAATTTTTTTTCGGCGCGAGCGTCGATTTGTCGAGACCAAATAAATTTTCTTGGTGATGAAAATGTCAGTCATAAAACTTCATACGGGCGCAAACAAAAAACTTCTCTGCCCGAAATGCGGTCAACCGTTGCGCACGGTTGCCGGCGGCGCAATTTCAGTCAAAAACGGACGCGTTGATTTGGATGCAACTTTGCCGCGACAAATTTGCGACAACTGCGGCGTGTTTTATCGCGAGCTTTTGCATTCGGGTTATTATCACGTTTACGATTTGCCCGAAAACGAACGTCAACAAAAAAAGGCGCACAAAGTCATTGCCACGGGCGATATTCCGCCGACGATTTTAAAGCGCGAAGCCGACGGCAAATGTCCCTGCCCGCGTTGCGGCGAACGCATGGATTTTGTCGAGGCGGGTGCCGTGCAAATCGTCAACGGCAAGCCGGATTTCAGCAACACGATGGATCATTTCGTCTGCGCGGGTTGCAATTCGGTTTTCCGCAAAATTGTCGGCACGGATTATTTTCAATGGTCGGAAAGGTGATTTGTCAATGAACGCTATAATAGCGAAATTCCCTTACAGAGGTGACTTTGTTTTTATCGAAAGAATTTGTGAGCTTGCCGAAATTCTCGAATACGACATTGCGGCGGTTCTTTCGCTTGACCTTGATGAAACTTCTGCGACAATCAAAGGCTATCCCGTCATTTCGTTAGAGAAACTGCAAAATTTTTCATGGGACATGATGATTCTTGTCTGTGACGAAGAAGTTGCCGACGAAATTATTCCGAAAATGGTCGAAGCCGGTATCGGGCGCGAAGAACAATTCAAAAATATTTGGTGGCTCCTTCAACAGTTCATGATTCAAAAATACGCTGAAGTTCAAGACTCCGACATTCAGGCGACGCTTGAATATTGGAAGACGTATCCGCTGGGCGTGTTCAATCAGCACATCGACTTCAGAAAAAGGACGGGGCATCGTGTTTTCTTTGACGACCCTTGCGGCTTGCCATATGTTTATTTTAAAACTGTCACCGGCGAATATCGCAAAATGTTTTTCCCGCGTGAATACGAATTCACCGAGCACAACGGCGAAAAAGTTGTTGAAGACCTTTTGAAGGAACAGGAGCCGACTTCCCCGCATCTTTATATCAAAGGCGAGCATAAAGTCAACGCGGGCGACATCATAATCGACGCGGGCGTTTGCGAAGGAAATTTCGCACTCAAATATGTCGACATCTGCTCAAAAATGTATCTGTTCGAGTGTGAACCCAAATGGGTTGAAGTTCTCAAACAAACTTTTCGCGACTACCGCGACAAGGTGGAAATCATTCCGAAATTTCTTTCGGACGTGACTGACGACAAAAACATCACAATCGACGACGCGCTTCCCGATTTTCGCGGACAAAACATTTTTCTCAAAATGGACATCGAAGGTGCCGAGCCCAAAGCTCTGCGCGGCGGCAAAAGAATTTTGACCAACAATCGCGTCAAAGCTTCCGTTTGCGCTTATCACAACGCCGACGATTGCATTCGCATAAAAGGCATTTTACGCAAGTACGGCTATAAAATTTCGACAAGCGACGGTTGGATGGTTTTTGTTATCGATCCGAAAATTTTTGACACGGCGGACTTTCGCAAGGGCATCGTCTATGCCGAAAATTATTGAAACTTGCGAACGCGAAAACTAACTGGTATTATATGCAAAAGTTGAGGAGGTTGCTCCATGAGCAAAGGAAAAAGCGGCTTTAACTGGTTCGCGCTGTTTATGTTCGTGATGATTGCGTATTTCTCCACGGTGCTCATCTCTCAGCAAGTTCACCTGTCGCACGTGAACGAAAGTCAACGCATCGCCGACAAAAGACTTGAATCCGCCAAAGCGACAAATGAACGTCTGCAAAAGGAATTGGCGGAACTGCAGAACCTCGACAACATTGAAAAACTTGCGCGTGAAGATTTGGGCCTTGCCAAGGAAGGCGAATTACCCTATCAAGCGGCGCGATAAGTTTTAAAAAAATTTTTTTCGGGAGGACAAAATTTTGGCAACGGAAGCAGGCAGCATCGTCGAAGGCAAAGTTACACGCATTACCGGTTTCGGAGCCTTCGTCGAGCTTGAAGACGGAAAAGTCGGGTTGATTCACATTTCGGAGGTTGCCGACGTTTATGTCAACGACGTGCACGATTTTTTGAGCGAGGGCGACAAAGTTCAAGTTAAAGTCGTCAGCGTCGAAGGCACAGGCAAAATTGCGCTGTCGTTGAAACAAGCAAAGCCCAAGCCGGCTCAAGAGGATGCCCCGCCTTTAAGGCAAAATCGACGCGGAGACTTTCGTAAACCCCAAAGGCAGCTGTCGGCTTCGTTTGAAGATAAGCTGTCAAAATTCCTCAAGGACAGCGACGAAAGATTGACGGATTTGAAACGTAAGACGGACTCAAAACGCGGCGGTCGCGGTTCAAGACGGTCGGACTGAACTGCCTTTTTTTAATGCGTAATGAGAAATGCGTAATGCGGAATGAAAAATTTTTTGTTGAAACAGTTCATTGACGCTTGCGCGGTTACGAAAATTTTCGACGGCGTGAGTAAAATTTTAATCGCGGTGTCGGGCGGCGCGGATTCCCTTGCACTTACCGAACTGATGACGAATTCGCGGCAACGTTTCGGATTGGAAATTTCAATCGCACATTTTGAACACGGCTTACGCGGACAAACTTCAATCGACGATGCGGCTTTTGTGAAAAATTTTGCCGAGACACGCGGATTGAATTTCGTCGGCGGTTCCGGTGACGTGAAAACTTTTGCGGCTCAACAAAAAATTTCAATCGAAACGGCGGCAAGAATTCTGCGCTATGAATTTTTAAACGACGCCCGTCAAAAGCTGAACTGCGACGCGATTGCCACGGCGCACCACGCGGACGACCAAGCGGAAACAATTTTAATGCGATTTCTGCGCGGCGCGACTTCGGCGGGGCTTTCGGCAATGCAGGCGCGAACTTTCACGGACTGCGGATTGATTCTTCGCCCGTTGCTCAATTTCCGAAAAGCCGAGCTGGAAAATTTCTGCCGCGAAAAAAATTTGTCACCGCGCATTGACGCGACGAATTTTGAAACAGACGCCACGCGAAATAAAATTCGGCTGGAACTTTTGCCGACGCTTGAAAAATTTAATCCCTCGCTTGTTGACACGCTTTGCAGATTCGGAAAAATTTCTGCGGACGAGGCGAACTTTATCGACGAGCAGGCCGAAAAAATTTTCCCCGTCGTCGTTCGCGACAATTCAATCGTTCGCCAAGAATTTTTAAAACTTCACCCCGCAATTCAACGCGCCGTCATAAAAAAATTTTTCGCGCTTGTCACCGGCACCACGAAAGATTTCGGATTCGCGCACGTCGAAGGCGTCCGAAAAGTTTTGCTCAACGAACTTACGGGCGTCGAGTTGCCGAAACATCTCCGCGCAGATTTAAGACGCGGTAAACTTCGCATATCAAAAAATTTTTACGGAAAGGGCTGATTGCCATGAAAAGCAAAGAAGATTACATCGAACGCGTGCTGTACACCGAGGAGGAAATTGCCGCCCGCGCCAAGGAGCTCAGCGCGCAAATCAGCGAAGATTACAAAGACATTGCCAAACCGCTTTTGACTGTCGGCATCTTGAACGGCGCAGTCATGTTTTACACGGACGTTGTGCGTCGCCTGACAATCCCCGTGCAATTCGATTTCCTCATCGCTTCAAGCTACGACGCGAATTCGCACACCTCCGGCAAGGTCAACATCCTCAAAAATCTCGACAACGACCCCAAAGGCCGCGACATTTTGCTTGTCGAAGACATTATCGATTCCGGCACGACGATGAATTTCCTTGTCGATTATTTCCTCGACAAAAAGGCCGCCAGCGTCAAAATTTGCACGTTGCTCAACAAGCCGAGTCGCCGCAAAGTTGACGTGAAAATCGATTACTGCGGCTTTGAAATTCCCGACGAATTCATTGTCGGCTACGGTCTCGATTTCGCGCAACATTATCGCAACTTGCCTTACCTGGGCATTTTGAAACGCAGCGTTTACGGCGGAAAGTAAGGGGGGAACAAATTTTTCTGCCGCCAACAAGGATTTTGTTTTCGTGGAAGGAAGGATTTGCATGTTGAAAAAATTTCTCTCAATTCTGTGTCTGGCGGCAGTGATTTTGTTCGCCGCAATACCTCAAGCTCAAGCAATGGGCGACATTAAAGTAAGCGTCATTTTGGATACGCCCGCAGGAAACTTCGCCGAGCCGGAAAAAGTTTACACGACAACTCAGGCAACACTCGATACCATATTCAAAAACGCCACACAATTTGACGTTATGGCCGTCAGCGAATGCGACGCCTATGTTCAGATTTACCGCGAAGAAAACAATTTGGCCGCCACTTACGACGACACGAAACTTTCAACGGCACAGCGCGATTTGACTTTCAAAAAAGACGACGTTGCCAAAATGTGCAATCATTTCGACAGCGCCTATCTGGTTTATATTCGCGTTTCCACGACCGATCCTCGACACACGAGCGGCGTCTTCACTTCGGGACAAAAAGTCAACGTCGTTACCGATTTTCGCATTTGGTCACGGGCAAAAAATGATTTCGTTTACCTGAAACGTGCGACAACCACAGGGTCTTCCAGCACCGTCAACATCAGCATTTTCGGACGCGGCTCCGGCAGTGCGGAAAATGCCGTTGAAGACGGGTTGAAGAAATGTCTTAAGGATATCGAAAAAGATGCCGCCAAAATTCGTGCGTCAATGGAAGCTTGATTTTTTGAGCGCGTAAAAATTTTCGAGACAAAGGAGCGTTTTTATTGAACAGTTTTTTGCGCAACGTCGGGTTTTATTTGCTGGTGATTTTTATCGCGATAACGGCCTACGATTACTTTTCCGTCAAGCCCGAACCCGTGGAGGAAACGAGTTATTCGCAATTCCTGCAGATGGTCGACAAGGGCGAAGTCACGAAAGTTACGTTGGTCAAAAACACGATTCAAATCACGAAAAAAGACGGCGGCGAGTTGACGACGATAGCACCCGACGAGCCGATTGGCGACGAAACACTTGTCGGAAAACTTGAAGCCAAAGGCGTGGAGATAATTGCGCAGAATCCCAAAGACCCGCCGTGGTGGATGACGCTCCTGTCGTCTCTGTTGCCGATAATTCTTTTGGTCGGCGCGTGGTACTTTATCATCATGCAGACGCAGGGCGGCGGCTCAAAAGTCATGTCGTTCGGCAAAAGTCGTGCGAAACTCATGGGCGGCGACAAAGTCAAAGTTACGTTCAATGACGTGGCGGGCGCGGACGAAGCCAAAGAAGAACTTCAAGAGGTCGTCGAATTCCTCAAGCACCCGAAAAAGTTTAATGACTTGGGCGCGAGAATTCCCAAAGGCGTTTTACTTTTCGGGCCTCCGGGCACGGGCAAAACCTTGCTTGCAAAAGCCGTCGCCGGTGAAGCGGGCGTCGCCTTTTTTTCTATCAGCGGCTCTGATTTCGTTGAAATGTTCGTCGGCGTCGGCGCGTCGCGTGTTCGTGACTTGTTCGCGCAGGCGAAAAAAAATTCCCCGTGTATAATTTTTATCGACGAAATTGATGCCGTCGGACGTCAACGCGGAGCAAATTTAGGCGGCGGGCACGACGAACGCGAACAGACGTTAAATCAGTTGCTCGTTGAAATGGACGGCTTCGCGCCGAACGAAGGGATTATCATCATTGCCGCAACAAATCGCCCCGACATTCTCGACCAAGCACTTTTGAGACCCGGACGTTTCGACAGACAAATTGTCGTCGACAAACCCGACTTGACGGGACGAATCGCGATTTTGAAAGTTCACGTGAACGGCAAGCCAATCGCCAAAGATGCAGACCTTGACGTTCTTGCACGCCGCACGCCGGGTTTCACGGGCGCGGATTTGGCGAACCTCGTCAACGAAGCGGCACTGCTTGCGGCGCGTCGAAACAAGCACGAAATAAATATGACTGAACTTGAAGAGTCAATCGAACGCGTTATGGCCGGGCCCGAACGAAAATCCAAAGTCATGAGCGAGGACGAAAAAAAGTTGACGGCCTACCACGAAGGCGGGCACGCGCTTGTCGGTATGATGTTGAAACACGCCGACCCCGTTCACAAAGTTACGATTATCCCACGCGGACGGGCGGGCGGTTACACGCTGATGTTGCCGAAAGAAGATCGAAGTTACGCCACGCGCTCGGAATTGCTCGACCGCTTGAAAGTTTCCATGGGCGGACGCGTCGCCGAAGAAATTGTTCTTGACGAAATTTCGACGGGCGCATCTCAGGACATTCAACAGGCCAGCCGAATCGTGCGCGCAATGATTATGCAGTACGGCATGAGTAAAACGCTCGGCCCCGTTGCTTACGGCGGCGACCCCACGCAACAATTTTATTTCGGGCAACAGCAGAAAAATTATTCCGAAGAAGTTGCGGGCGAAATCGACAAGGAAGTTCACCGTTACATGGAAGAGGCTTACGAAGCTTGCCGACAAATTTTGACGGACAACCGCGACAAGCTCGACAAAATCGCGGCGGCTCTGCTCGACAAGGAAACTTTGTCCGCGCAGGAACTCAAAGACATTGTCTTCGGCACGGAACCCCCGAAGCTTGAAAATCCGTTTACGAAAGACCCGCCGAGTCCGCCGCCCGTCGAAGTCGAACTGAGCAAGCCGGAAGTCGTCGAACAACCCGCCGACCGGCCGCAAGTTCCCGACACGAATCCGACGCCCGTTTGAAAAAATTTTTTGAGGACGTGACCGCAGTTGAAATTTGCAACGCGGTCTTATTTTTTGCTGACAGCTGAAACTTTTTACGAGGTGAAAATTTTGCGTCACGAATATTTAAAGCTCGTCCCCGAAAATATTTTCGTCACGTTCACGGACATTCATTTTTCTCCGCGCACGGGCGAGAGTATCACCGTCCACCTTGAACGCCCGAACGAAAACGGTTTCGACATTGCCGAATACGTTTTGCCCGTGTGTTACTGCAAAAAATGCATGGGCTTCACCGAGGACGAGGAATATAAGTTGCGGCGTTTCGTCGAGAAAAACAGTCCGCTTATTTGGGAAATTGCCCGCGAGGACGGTGAAATAATTGCCCACGATATTTGAGCTCTACGGTTACAAAATTTTCTTTTGGTCGAACGAAAACAACGAGCCGATTCATGTCCACGTTTCCAAAGGCAAACAATCGGGCGACGCGACAAAAATTTGGTTACCGCCCGAAAGCAATCCCGTCGTTGCGCACAACAACAGCCGAATTCCGCAAAAAGATTTGACGCGGATTTTAAAATCTGTTGCGCAAAATCGCGAAACGATAATTACACGCTGGTATGATTATTTCGGTCGATAAATTTTTTACGGGAGGAAATTTTTATGAGTGAAATTGTTCTGCATTACACGCGAGCGAATCACGTCGAAAATATTCATCGCGGCGACGTTGCGGCGGTAAACTGCGCGGGCGAAGTCGTTGCGTCCGTCGGAAATCCGCATTTGCCGATGTTTTGGCGCAGTGCGGCCAAACCGTTTCAAGCGTTGCCCTTCGTCAAAAACGGCGGTCTCGAAAAATATTCGATAACCGACGAGGAACTTGCGCTTTTGGTCTCCAGCCACAGCGGCGAAGAAAATCACGTGGCACTTGTCCGAAATATTTTGTCGAAACTCGGTCTTGACGAATCTGTTTTGGATTGCGGCGTCGTGCGACCGATGAGCGGCAAGGCGTTTAAAAAACTCGTTGCGGCGGGCGAAAAAGTTTTGCCCGTGCATAATCCCTGCTCCGGAAAACATTCGCAAATTATCGCGCTGGCAATGATGCTCGGAATTCCCTACGAAGGTTACACGAAACCCGATCACGAAGCGCAAAAAATTATTTTCCGTCATGTGGCAATGGCGTCGAAAATGCCCGAAGACAAACTCGAAATCGGTATCGACGGTTGCGGCGTGCCCGTGTTCTATCTGCCGATTTACAACATGTCGCTCGCTTACGCTCGACTGTCCACGCCGAAAAACGGCGATTGGGGCGAATACGAACTTGCCGCGACGAAAATCCGCGACGCCATGAGCAAATATCCGCAAGTTCTTTCCGGCACGGGCAGAATCGATTTGGCGGTCTCGCAAGTCACGAACGGCAGAATTATCGCGAAAATCGGCGCGGACGCGGTTTATTGCTTGGCGGTCAAAGATGGCGACTTGGGCATTACGTTCAAAATTGAGGACGGAAGTTACGCTGCAGTCACGCCAATGACAATCGCCGTGCTGAAAAAATTTGACTTGCTCACCAAAGACGAAGCCGCCGAACTTGAAAAAATTTTCCCGCCCGTGCTCAAAAATCATCGCGGCGAAATTATCGGGACGATTGAAGCGGTTTTCTGACGGCGAAAAAATTTCGGATGTCAAAACGTTGCGGATAACTCCAACTGTTCCGCCGCTTCTAAAGCGGCCGATTGAGGCGGTTTTTTGACGGCGAAAAAATTTCGG